>JAHELQ010000440.1 GCA_024644125.1 Candidatus Aminicenantota bacterium
TGGGAAGCGGAGTGGCCAATCGCAGGCACGCCGATCTGGAACGTGTCGCCGGTATGATGGTCAACAGCCTGCCTGTGCGCCTCCAACCCACCGGCGAACTATCCTTCCGACAATTTCTCGAGCAAGCGAAGACAGCATCGCTGGAGGCGTTCGAGAACCAGGATGTTCAATTCGAAGAGTTGGTAGAACACCTGGATCCAGTGCGGGATCCGGCCCGCAATCCAATCTTCGACGTACTTTTTGTGGTGCAAAATTTTCAGCGGTCGCGCATGGTGATGCCCGGTGTCTCGATCGAGCCGGTCATCCGCGATACCTCCACCTCGAAATTCGATCTCACCCTCTATTGCCTGGAAGAGGTTGATCAGATCCATTTTGTGTTCGAGTATTGCTCCTCTCTATTTTCACTGCCGACTATCCGGCGCCTGGCGTCTCATATGATTCTCGCCCTACGGCAGGTTGCCGCCAATCCCACTATCCCGCTTCAAGATGTCGATTTGCTCTCGGAGCGGGACAAACAAGGCATTCTCCACCGGTTGAACAATACCGGCCGCGATTACCCGAAGGAGTGTTCGCTACCCCAATTATTCAGAGAATCCCTGGAAGCGAATCCTCATCATCTCGCCCTTCAATTCCAGGACCTTCATATGACCTATGCCGAACTGGGACGGCGAAGCGATCTTCTGGCAGCCCGGCTTCAGGCCGGAGGCGCGGCGCCTGGCAGTCCGGTGGGGGTGACGCTGGGCTATTCGCTGGAAATGGCGGTCTCGGTGTTGGCGATTTTGAGTACCGGCGGTTGTTATGTGCCCATCAACATCGATTACCCGGAAGAGAGGCAACGATATCAAATCGTCGATAGCAATATTCACTTGTTGGTGGCGCAGAGTTCCATCTTCAACCCCCTGAAGCTTTCGATCATCGATCCCTTCCGCGACGGCGAGCAGTCAGCGCATGCGTTTTCGCATCCGTCCATCGATCCCGGCTTCGCCGCCTATATCATCTACACTTCCGGCTCCACCGGCAAACCGAAGGGTGTGATGGTGAGCCATCGAAATGTGGTTCGGCTGGTGAAAAACACCAATTATATCGAATTTTTACCCGATGACCGGCTGCTCCAGACCGGAGCACTGGAATTCGACGCATCGACGTTCGAGATCTGGGGGACTTTATTGAACGGCCTGGTGTTATGCCAGGCCGCCAAAGAGACAATTCTCTCACCCCAAAAATTGAAGAGGGTAATCGCGACGCGGCAAATCTCGATGATGTGGATGACCTCGCCGTTGTTCAACCAAATGGTGGAAGCCGATATCGACATCTTCTCGCCCCTGCGCTCGTTGATTGTGGGCGGGGATGTGTTGGCGGCGACAACCATCAACCAATTCCGTCGCAGGCATCGGCGTATTCAATTGATCAACGGTTACGGTCCCACTGAAAACACGACGTTCTCTACCACTTTCCCGATCGAGCGGGAATTCGCCGGAAGCATTCCCATCGGTCGCCCGATCGCCAATTCGACGGCGTTTATCGTGAGCCCAGCAGGCGACGTTCAGCCGCAGGGTGTGCCGGGTGAACTCTGGGTCGGCGGCGACGGCGTGGCATTGGGGTATGTGAACGATCCGGAGCTCACCGCCAGGAAGTTTGTGGAAGGGTGGACTCAAGGGGGGCGGGTGTACCGCACCGGCGACAAGGCGCGGATTCTCGATGAAGGGGTAATAGACTTTATGGGGCGCTTTGATCATCAAGTAAAGATCCGCGGCTTCCGCATCGAGCTGGAAGAGATCGAGAACCGGCTCAGGCGCTTGCCGGGGGTGGATGACGCCCTGGCGATGGTGAAGCAGGATCATAGCGGCGAAAAGTACATCTGCGCCTATTTGGCCTCTTCAGTCGGCCTCGAGGCCGACTTCACGAAGGAAGGGCTCGCCACGGTTCTGCCGGCATACATGATTCCCTCCCGCTTTGTGACGATGGACCGCTTCCCCCTCACTGTCAATGGAAAAGTCGATAGGCGGGCGTTACCGGAGCCGGAAGCCACGGTCGCCGATAGGGACATCGAGCAGCCGCAGGAGGAGTCGCAACGGCTCATGGTGTCGCTATTTGCGAGCGTCCTGGGGTGCCGGGCTGAAGATGTGGCTCTCGACGATGACTTCTTCAAAATCGGAGGCCACTCTCTCAAGGCGACAGTATTGGTCTCGCGGATCCATAAAGAGTTGGGGCTCCATATGCCCCTGTCCGCCGTGTTTTCCACTCCCACAGCGCGGGAGTTGGCCCGTTTTCTCGGCAATCGCCGCGTCGATTCCATCTCGCCGGTCCAACCAGTGGAGCTGCGGCGGTATTACCCGTTGTCGTCTGCCCAGAGGCGGATGTACATCTTACAACGGATGCTGCCCGGCGGCGTGGTCTACAATATGCCCGCCGTATTCCCTCTAACCGGCGAAGAGCTCGATCTTTGCTCGATCGATGAGGTCTTCGCAGCATTGATTCAGCGGCACGAGAGCCTGAGAACGTCGTTTGAATTGGTCGATGACGAGCCGGTGCAAATGATATGGCCCCGGGTGGAGTTTCGACTTCATACGATGGACCTTCGGGAGGATGAGCGAGTGGAAGATGCGATCGATTCCTTCGTTCGCCCGTTCGACCTGACCTGTCCCCCTCTGATGCGGGTGGAGGTGGTGAGGCAACCGGGCAAAGGGAGCTACCTTCTACTGGACCTGCATCACATCATCGGCGATGGAGTCTCGCTCCAGGTGTTGCGCCGGGAATTTTTCCAGTTGGCGGGCGGCAGTCAATTACCGCCGTTGCGTATCCAATACAAGGATATCGCCGCCTGGCAGCAAAGCGATGAGTACCTGCTCCAATTGCAGGCCCAGCGCCGGTATTGGCGGAAGTCGCTATCGGGGCCTCTGCCGGTGTTGAAGATTCCGGTTGATTATCCGCGACCGGCGCTGCAAAGTTTTAGCGGCGCGTCGTTGCGGTTTGTTTTGGGCAATGAGGAACGAACCATGCTTCGACGGCTGGAGGAGCGGATGGGGATCACGCTGTTTGTGGGCTTGAGCGCATGCTTCCATCTCCTGCTCTGGCTTTTGGGAGGACAGGAGGACTTGATCACCGGTTTTCCGGTGGCCGGCCGCAGGTATGCGGATATGCAACCTGTGGTGGGTATGTTTGTCAATTCTCTGGCCCTCAGAAGCAATCCCGCTGCGCAAAAGACCATCGCCGCCTTCCTTTTCGAGATCAAGCGGAGCGTCATCTCCGCCTTCGACAACCAGGATGTCCCATTCGAAGAGCTGGTAGAGCTCCTGGAGATCAAACGGGACGCGGCGCGCAATCCTATATTTGACGTGATGCTTTCGTTGCAGAACAAAAGAGGCGAAGCGGCCGATGCGGTGATGCCGGATCCGGAAGCGGGGGGACAGGTGGAATACCGCAATCGGGCATCCCGCTTCGACATGACCTGGAACGCCCTCGAGACCGAAGGCCGCATCTATTTTGACATCGAATATTGCACCGCTTTGTTCAATGATGAGACGGTGCGGCAATTCGCCGGATATTATCAAGCGGTGGTGCGGACGGTCTGCGGCGATCACGGTCTTCGGCTAGCCGATCTTCGGAATATGGGGGAGCGAAACGATTGGAACATCCTCGAGCCGGAAGACGACAATCGATGCCAGGTTCTTGATCGTGATTCCTCCCTATGCGAACGGAACTCGAACCAATCTTCGTTGCCAGGACCCCTCTCCGGGGAATTGGAACGCAAGCTGGCGGAGATTTGGGCCGCGGTATTGGATCTGGAAATCGAGGACCTGTCGGCGACCGACGACTTTTTCTCGTTAGGCGGCCACTCGCTCAAAGCGGTGAAATTGACCAATGCCGTCTATAAGGCCTTCGGCGTCGAGGTGGGAATTCAGGAAATTTTCCAGCAGCCCACCATCGCAGGGCAAGTAGCCATCATCGTAGCCTCCCAAAAGAAGAACTTTCAGGAGATCCCGGTTCTGGAACCGCGCGATTATTACCCCCTCTCTTTCTCCCAGAAGCGCATCTGGGTATTGCAACAAATGACGCCGGAGAGCACGGTCTTCAACATGCCGTTGCTACTGAATCTTCCCGAAGGCGACATCGATGCGACTCTCGTTCGCCTGACGCTGCAAGAGCTGGCTCTCCGCCATGACGCCCTGCGAACCTATTTTGCCGAGAAGAAAGACGACGTAGTGCAGGTAATTGTCCAACACGTCGCCATACCTCTGGAAGAGATCGATGTAGCGAATCTATCTTCGGAAGAACGGCAACAGGCGGCCGGCCGGTTGGTGATGAGGGAGAGCCGCACGCCGTTTCGCTTGCACGAGCCGCCGCTCTTCCGGGCGGTGTTGATTCATATGGGAAGCGGCAAATCCGCGCTTTTGATCAATATGCACCATATCGTGTCCGACGGCTGGTCGATGCAGGTGATGCAACAGGACATCTACCAGATCTACCGGAGGCTGGAAGCCGGGGATGGGGAAGTGCCGGCTCCATTGCGCATCCAATATAAAGATTTCGCCGTCTGGCAGAACCGCATCCTCGACGATTCCAGAACAGTGAAGCCTGCCCTCGATTTCTGGCGGCGTTATCTGGATGGAGAGTTGCCGCTACTGGATTTACCCTATGATTTCCCCGAAAGCCGCAGAGAAACGACTCTCAGTGCAGGATACCGCGTGGTGCTGGAGGGGAAAACCCGAACGGCCCTCGAAGAGATTGCCCGCTCAAAGAAGGCCAGCCTCTTTATGGTCTTGTTGGCGGGATTCCAGATGACCCTCTCGTTTACCCGGGGAGGGGATGATATTATGCTGCGGATCCCAGGCGCCGCCCGGCAACATGACGATCTGAAGAGG
>JAHELQ010000441.1 GCA_024644125.1 Candidatus Aminicenantota bacterium
GTATTGTCCCCGGTCGCAGGTGATCGAAGGGAGCATCGAGGATTGGGAGATATGGGCGGGGCGGTCATTCGAGAGCAGCGGCCTTTATGAGGTGAAGGGGGCGATGCAGCCGGTGGAGATCCAGTTGGAGCACAACCGCGGCGTGTATTACGACCAGGCGGTCTGGATCCGCCACCAGCCGGCGTTGTACTCCCATATCCACATGGGCCTGACGGATATGGAGATCATCGCAGCCTTCCTGGCGGAGTGGCTTCCCGATTACATGGTGCCCTCCCGCATCATGTGCATCGACGCCATGCCGCTGACACCCATCGGCAAGATCGACCGCAAGCGGTTGCCGGATCCCGCGGAGGGAGTAGGGACCCAATACCGTCCGCCGCGCACCGAGTTGGAGACGACATTGCGGGACCTCTGGGCGGAGATTCTGGACCTGCCGGCGGAGAATATCGGCGTCGCCGACAATTTCTTCGATATCGGCGGCCATTCATTGAAAGCCACCCGTCTGGTCTACCGGCTGCACGAGCTGTTGGGAGTGAAACTGGCATTGCGGGATTTTATCAAACAACCGTACATTGTCGAGACGGCCAAAAAAATAAAGGAGATCCAGCCGGTCCAGTACAGGCCCATCGAGCCTGTGGAAGAACGGGAGTACTATCCGCTGTCATACGCCCAACGGCGGCTGTGGATCATCTGCCAATTCGAGGACGATTCCATCACCTACAATATGGCGGGCACGTTTTCCATCAGCGGCGCCATCGATGTGGGGGCCTTCGAGAGGGCGCTCCAGATGTTGGCGGAGCGGCATCATAGCTTCCGCACCGTGTTTATCACCATCGACGGCGAGCCGATGCAGAAGATTTTGAAGGACTTCGTTCCTGTCGTCGATGTGATCGATTTACGCTCCGTGTTGCATGTGGAGCGCGACGAGGCGGCCCGGCAGGTTGTCCGCTCCACCGCCAACAAGGCGTTCGACCTGGAGCGCGGGCCTTTGATCGTCTTCAAGCTGTTGCGGCTGGAGGATGAACGGTATCTGCTATTGGTCAATATCCACCACCTGGTGAACGACGGCTGGTCGCTGGGCATTATTCAAAACGAAATATTCACGCTGTACAACGCGTTCGCCGCGGGCAAGGATGATCCCCTGCCGCCGCTGGCGTTGCAATACAAGGATTACACCCTCTGGCACAACGAGTTGATCCGCGGCGGCGGACTGGACCGCTACGGCGACTACTGGCTGGAAAAATTGAAGGACAAACCGACCGGCGTCGAATTGCCGCTGGATTTCCCCCGTCCCCCTATCCAGACCTTCAAAGGGGGCAGGGTCTATTTCGCCATCGACGCGGACAAGACGAGGCGGTTGCGCGAGATGTACCCGCAGGAAGACGCCACCCTGTTCATGAAGTTGATGTCCGCGGCGGCCATATTGTTGCACAAATATTCGGGCGAGGAGGACATCCTGCTGGGAGCGCCTATCGCCGGTAGAAACCGGGCGGAACTCTTCGACATGATCGGTTTTTTGGTCAATTCACTGGTCTACCGACACAAGGTCGCGCCGGCCATGACCTACCGGCAATTGTTGCGGGCGGCGAAGCAGGAGACCCTGGATTGTTACGACAATCAGGATTTTCCCTTCGACGTGTTGGTGGAGCGGTTGGGGCTGGACAGGGATTTGTCCCGGTCGCCGCTCTTCAATGTGATGTTGGGATTCGACAATTCCCAGACCGACGACCGGGAACTCGCCATCGAAGGGCTCTCGTTTTCCCGCAACGTCCAGATGAACGAATTCACCCCCAGTCCCTTCGATCTGGCGTTGGTGCTGGATGAGCTGGATGATTACGTGACCTGCGAAATCATGTACAATTCGGATTTGTTCGCCCGCGGTACCGCCCAGCGGATGACGGAGAATTTCCTGACCTTGATCGACGCGGTATTGGAACGACGGGATATTCCCCTGAGCCATCTCTCCTACATCTCCGCCGCTGAAATGGAGTTGTTGCTCCATACTTTCAACGATACGGAGGTGGAGCTCCCGAAGCTCACGGTGTGGCAATTGTTTGACCGGCAGGCGGATGCGGCGCCGGATAGGGTGGCGGTGGTGGATCTGGACCGCGCCGTCAGCTATGGCGAACTCCGGCGGCAAGCTGACGCTCTGGCCGTTTATTTGCGGGGGGAACTGGGGCTGAAACCCAACGATATCGTGGGCCTGTCTCTGGAGCGGTCGCTTCCGCTGATTGTCGCCATTCTGGGGACGATCGGGTCTGGAGCCGCTTATATGGCCATCGATCCCCATTACCCGGCGGAGCGGGCGTCGTATATGCTGGAGAACAGCCAGGCCGGCGTGTTGTTGACGGACCGGAGGGACCGGGAATTGGTCCGGAATTTTGGCGGGAAAGTCGTTTGCCTGCCGGAAGCGGAAGATGAGATCGTGCCTGAGAGTATGGGAGAGCTGCCTCCGGTCAATACACCCGGCGATGTGCTGTACGTCATCTACACCTCGGGCTCCACCGGCACTCCCAATGGGGCGATGTTGTCCCACGGGATCCTGGCCAATCTCGTGTTATGGCAGGCCCGGCACACGACCATCGATTCCTCGCTTCGTTGTTTGCAGTTCACATCGGTGAGCTTTTGCGTGTCGTTCCAGGAGATCATGTGCACCCTCACATCCGGCGGCGAAGTGCATCTCATCGGCGAGGTGGAACGGCAGGATATCGAGTATCTGATGGATTTTTTGGTGACCCGCCGCATCGGGATTTTGTATTTGCCTTTTTCGTATCTGAACTTTTTATTCAATCAATCGGGGCGGTTCGAGCAGTTGTTCCAACACTGTTTGCAACATATCGTCACCGCTGGCGAGCAATTGAAGATTACTTCGGGATTAAAACGGTTTCTGGCCAGAAATCCCCTGGTGAAATTGCACAACCATTACGGCTCGTCGGAAATGCATGTGGTGGCGTCCTATACCCTCGACGCGTCAACGGCAGGGGATGTTCCGGTGCCTCCGGCGGGGCGGCCGGTAGGGAACACCCGGATCTTTATATTGGATGATCTGGGCAATCCGGTCCCCATCGGGGTGTGGGGCGAATTGTGCATCGCCGGCAGCCACGAGGTGATGGGGTATATTCACAATCCGGATTTGTCCGCCCGAAAGGTGTTCGCCCATCCCGCCCTCTCACCGGGGCGCAAACTCTATCGCTCCGGCGACGTGGGCCGTTTTACCGCCGATGGAATGATCGAGTTGAAGGGACGCAAGGATTTCCAGGTCAAGGTGCGGGGCTTCAGAGTGGAGCCGGACGAGATCGAGAGCCGCATCCTGTCGATTCCGCAGGTGGAACAATGTGTCGTTGTGGTCAAGGAGGACCGGCGCGGGGAGAAATGTTTGGTCGCGTACGCGGTGTTGGGAGATATCGCTGTCAAGGCAGTCAAACAGGAGTTGAAGCGCTATCTCCCACAATTTATGATACCCCGCTTCGTGGTCTTGACGAGCCTGCCCTTGATGTCCAATGGCAAAGTGGACAGGGACCGCTTGCCGGAACCCGGCGCGCTGGAAGGCGAAGAGGCGGTCGTGGATGTGGAGGCGGTGAATCGCCTGCTTCGCCAGGATGGCGATATGCCGGAGACTGTGGAAGGGACGCTAGCCCGTTGGTTGAACATGCTCGCCGGAGGCGGAACTCCGGTTTTGAACTCCGTTTCGGTCGAATCAGCGGAAGAATGGGATGACGCGGGAGACCGCAACGGCGACGGCGGTAATTGGCTGCGCTTGTTTTCGCAGCAAGCAAACGTCGCGCCAGAGCGCGCGGCCCTTGTGGGCGCCGATGGGCCGTTGCCGGTGAGCTTCGGGCAATTGGACATCCGCTCGTCTGAATTGGCGCGGACGTTGCGGCAAAAAGGCATCGGCGCCGGCTCGAAGGTGGCTCTGCTATTGGACGATCCCCATTACCTGGCGGTGGCGGCTCTCGGCGTGTTGAAGGCCGGGGCCGATTTTTCGACGTTGGATAATGGCCTGGAATATCATGAGTTGTTCCGGCAATTGGAGAGCGAAGCTGTCGATCTGGTTTTGACGGAATTGGGGGCTGAGCCGGTGAGGCGGTTCTCTTCCCTTCAGAGATTGCGGCAGGGGAGCGCGCCTCTTCACCGGACCGAAGCGCGTCCTCCAATCAAGGATTTTGAATCTATCCCCATTCCCGATCGCTCGCTGGTGGACTACGAGGCCTACAGCAAGTATATCGGTATCTCGATCGTCAAGAAGTGTATCTCCCTGCAAGCCACCCGCGGCTGCCCGTACAAGTGCGCCTATTGCCACAAGATCTGGCCCAAGATGCACGTGTGCCACTCCGCCGAACATATCTTCGACGAGGTGAAACTCTATTACGACATGGGGGTGCGACGGTTCGTCATCATCGACGATGTGTTCAATCTGAATATCGAGAACAGCTCGCGCTTCTACAAATTGTTGTTGAAACATAAAATGAAAGTGCAGCTCTACTTCGCCTCCGGTTTGCGCGGCGACATCCTGACCCGCGATTATATGGATCTGATGATCGAGGCGGGCACCGTGGATATCGGTCTCTCGTTGGAGACGGCGTCGCCCCGCATCCAGAAAATGATGGGCAAAAATCTGCAATTGGACCGGTTCCGGGAAAATATCGATTATCTGGCCAAACATTATCCGCAGGTGATTCTGGATCTCAACACCATGCACGGTTTCCCCACCGAGACCGAGGAGGAGGCTATGATGACGCTGGAATTCATCAAGAGCGTCAAGTGGATCCATTTCCCCTATGTTCATATCCTGAAAATCCTCCCCAACACCGATATGGAACGGCTGGCGCTGGAAAACGGCGTCACCCGGGAACAGATCGA
>JAHELQ010000442.1 GCA_024644125.1 Candidatus Aminicenantota bacterium
TCCTCGTCCTTTGAAATAGAGATGGAACAATGTTTTGATGAGGTGTCGAGGGAGAGAATTAAAAGATCTTTTCCTGCAACTGTCATAGATGTTTTTCCATAATAACTTCCGAGCCATCATCGAAAGTGTGAAACTCGATTTTATCCATATAGCTCTTCATAATCGTGATTCCCCGGCCATTTGTCGATAGAAGATCGTTGTTTTCCACCTTGCGGCTGATTTGATTAAAATCGACTCGATCTGGATTCTGATCTTTTATTCGGAGCCATAAATGAGATTTTTTCCATCTAAACGTCACATATACCAGTTTATCTTTGTCATATTTGTTACCATGAACAATGGCATTGTTAATAACCTCGCGAAGGGCCATTTCCAATTTAAAATATATATCTTCGTCAATTTTGAGAACATTTTTGATGTACCCAAGAACGAGAACAGAAAACTCCGTGAACAATAAATCGCTGACAAATTCAAGCGAAATGGTATCCTCATCGTATTTCATAAGTAATCAGTATAGCAGAAATTCACATACTCATCAAGCCCGGTTTAAGCATTCAGAAGGGGTGCGATCCAAGCGGCGAAACACCGGATCGCACCCCTCTGAGCTATATGGAGACAAACACCCCATGGTGGGGGAAAATTCTTATTTACTGTTCATTTTTTTAGTATCGAACATCTCAACTTCTTCCAGAACCAATTTAATAATTTGTGGGACTCTCTCCGACATTTTGGGTGACAGCGATGTTCCCATTCCGATATCATAAGGTTGAATCCCGAATATTGTTATTTGCGGAAGCTGCAAGTCTATCATTCCCGCCACTTTCAGCATATCCATAAAACCCAGTTGGTGGAATGAAAGTTTCGCCTGCCGGGCATACTCGGAAATTTCATGGGGAGAGAACTTGAAGATAGTTCCGCCGGGCTCTTCTGTTTGGACAGCATCGATCAAAATCAACCGCAGCCGTTCTTCCATATGATGGATCAAATCAAATCCCAGCGTGCCTCCGTCGAGAATCTCGACTTCAGAAGGAAGCGATAACTGCGACAGGGCGCTTACGACATGCACCCCGATCCCCTCATCGGTCATCAGGACATTGCCCACTCCCATAACAAGAATCGGCTTTTTTGGAGGAAGAAGAAGCGAATCGCCGATCGTCATCTCAACCATTTATCCATTCACGATAAATTTTTTCATATTTCCATCGGGAGTGATCAAATGAATGGCGCAGGCAAGACAGGGGTCGAACGAGCGGATAATCCTCCCCACATTGATTGGATTGTCGAGATCCGGAACCGGGCAACCGATCAGCGCTTCTTCGTAAGGGCCCCGAATTCCCGATGAATCCTGCGGGGATGCATTCCATGTGGAGGGAACGACACAGGCGTATTTGTCGATTTTTTGATCGGCGATCTTAACCCAATGGCCTAACGCGCCCCGGGGCGCCTCGGTCATACCGTAACCCTGCCCGGTGGCTGGAGGATCCCAATGGGCGGTGTCATGGATTTCAATTCTCTGGCCGGAGCTACCGGAACCACCTTCGATGAGTTGATTCAATTCATTCAACCAACGGGGCATGGCGTCGCAAAGAATCTGGGTCTCGAGAGCCCTGGCCGCGTGCCTTGCCACTGCTCCAGGCTGGACGCCTTGTTGAACCAGACTCAGGAATGTTTGAGTGGCTGAATGAGTGTATGCCGGATGATTGGGCCGATTGATCGCCACCATCATACGCGCAAGCGGTCCCACTTCCATCGGATATCCATTGTAACGCGGGGCTTTTACAAATGTGTAAGCGCCGGTTTTTTCCAATGCGAATTCCTGGGACGTCAACGAAGGATGTCCTCCACCGCTGGAAGTATACCAGGAGTTGGTAACATCTTCGGTAATTGCGGCCTCGATTGCGTTGCGGTCGCTCGATACCAGACTTCCGTTCACGATCGCGCCCTCGGGATACAGGAAAGATCCGTTTGCCTCGGGGAATCCGCCGTACGACAGGAAGTTCGGATAGGCGACGCCGACGGCAGATGTGGCCAGGCCAAGTAGCGGACCTGTCCCCAGGGTCACGACATCGTTCACATAGGTATTGTTGATGAAATTAATCTGTTCGTTCAAAAGCGCCTGGAACTGCAACCGCTGGTTTTTGATAGGTAACTGGGTCACGCCTCCAGGTACGATTCCCGACTGGTGCGGCTGTTTGCCAGCGAATATCGCCGACATCTTCTTGGCCTTCACTTGCATCACCAGTGCATCCAGATAATGTTGCACGCATGCCACTACTGTGTCCAGGTCGTTGATGCAATTGGAATCCGAACTATAGGTCGGAAGCAACGGCCCTGCATATTGTCCCTCCACAGGGGGATTGCTCACTTCGGAAATTACCAGCCCCTTGATCTTGTTGATGTAGGAATCGGTTCCGTTGTAATTGACCAACACACTGAGATCGAGATAATCCAGAGCGGAGAGATGATAGAAATGAAGCGGATGATCGTGCAACCAGGCGGCGCCGGCAATGAGATTTCGCAAAAGTCTTGCCGCTTCCGGTATCTGAGTGGTGCCGTGAGCATGTTCCACAGCGATACTGGAGGTCCAACCATGGGCGCAAAAGCAAACGCCGCAAATTCTCTCCGTAACATATGTCGCATCGCGGGGATCCCGTCCGGCGAGTAATTTTTCGAGGCCTCTGGCCATTGTCCCGATAACCCTGGCGTCGTTGACAACACCGTCGGCGACATTGATTTCTACTTTCAGATGTCCCTCTATCCTTGTCAATGGATCGATTGTAATTTGTGTCATTTGTGGTTCCTCCTGGTTCACTACTGTTTTTTAAACAGCGGGCTAAACTGGTCATAGAATTGCGGCTCGGTGCATCCAGCGCAGGGAGCGTTGTTTTCGCCACACCAGTTGACTCCATCGTTCCATTTGATCAAAGGACAATCAGCGTGAGTATCAACGCCTTTGCATCCTTTGAGTAACAGGCAAAGATTCTTCTGGGCCGGATCATTCCAATCCACTAAATATGACTGATTTTCATAGTTGCCTTTGCGGTGGCAGTTCTGATGAACGGTATAGTTGAAGTGTGCCAACGGCCGTTTGTATTGGTCCACCGGAATGGAATTACCTGCAAGGAACGCGTTGACCGTGTCGAAAAACCAGATAGGATGAACGGGACATCCGGGAATGTTGATCAACGGTTTAACGACATTGTGTTTGTCTAGAAAATACTGGGCTCCCTGGCCATCCGGGACGCCGGCCCTGGGGATTCCCCCGTAAGCCGCGCATGCGCCGACAGCTAGAATAGCTGCCGCACTCGATGCTGCTTCGATGAACTTGTCTTCCAGTGGAGCACCGCCGACTTCAAGATAACGGGAATCGGCCGCGGGAATAGATCCTTCCAAAACCAGGACATATCCGCCCTCGGCAATGGCCTCGTCAAGAGCGAATTCCGCCACATGGCCGGTGCCTGCCATAATTGTTTCATGATAACGAATTGCAACGGTATCCAGGATAAAATCCCGTAGATCAGGCGTCAACACTGACAATACAGACTCTGTACATCCAGTGCAATCCTGACCTGACATCCACACAACAGCGGGCTTTAATGCTGTGCTTTCCTGGGCCAGCAGTTTGTCTCCCAGGGCCAGTTTCGTTAGGCCGAGAGAGGCAGCCGCACCCATGGACAATTTGATAAATTGGCGACGTGTGAATACACGTGTTTTCACTTGGGCCTCCTTTTGGGGTTTAAATTGAGTTTAATTAAATTTATAACGAAAATACTTTTTTTTTTCAATAGCATTTGACAGCAAAAATATAGTTTTTTTTTATCCTTAATTATAGTCTTTCGCCGGGTATCCCGATCTTCCACAATTCGCAAACCACGGTAAATTTACCTTATTGTGCAAAATTAAATTTAATTCTGAGATTAATGTCTCTTGACAATAAATGTAGCCTGGACTACAATTTGTAATGATTATAAATAGTTCTAAATTTATCCATTTAAGGAGGCAAAAAATGCCATTTGGAAATCATAAAGGTCCGTTGGACATGGGATCGCGTACTGGACGCGGTGCCGGTTTTTGCGCCGGTTATAACCAACCGGGTTATGTAAGCGCACCGGGACGTATGACAGGAGTACGCCGGGGATTCGGTGTTAGAGGCGGTCGCTGTGGAATGAGAGGCTGGAGGATGGGATATCAGATTCAAGAAGATACAGCTACTGAAAAAAGCTATTTAACTGAGCAGATCTCGGCAATGGAAGAGACTATCAAACAAATGAAGAACCGCTTGAATGACATTGAAGAAAACAAATAACACATTACCTTGCGAATTGGTTGACCCGCCCCGGGCAAACATTCAAAAACCGATATCAACTATTGGCTACATGCTGGGACGGTTGGCCGGAAGAGCAAGCCTTGTAGGCCTTTCCTCGCTGATTTATTACTTTTCGAGGAAAACGTCACGTAATAATCAACGTCCTGAAAATAACCGAAGTTACGGCAACAGAAAGAGAAAAAGGAGAATGTTATGAAAATTTTTTTCCCCATAGAAAACCTCGCTGGAGTAGAATCATTTCTGGATGAACGGTTCGGCCGAGCCCCCTATATATTGATCTACGAGACCGAAGATGATTCGGTGATATTAGCTAAAGAAAATCCCTTCGCACACCAGGATCACGGAGTCGGAGTGTCGATCGCCAATTTTATCATTCAGCAGGAATGCCGAATCGCCGTCGGTACCAGATTCGGGCCGAAGGCGGAAGATATCTTGAAAGCTGCTGGAATTAAAATGATCGAAGTGGATGCCGCAAACAGAGAAACGGTGAAAGGTTTGTTGACGAACCTCAAGACAACTTCCCGCTCAT
>JAHELQ010000443.1 GCA_024644125.1 Candidatus Aminicenantota bacterium
ATGAAAATCGTGGTGAACGGCGAGATGCCGGAACATATCACAGCCAAGGACGTCGCCCTCCATATCATCGGCAAGATCGGCAGCGACGGCGCCGATTACCGGGCAGTGGAATTTACCGGTAGCACGATCGTTGCGATGAGTATTGCAGACCGTATGGTTCTCTCCAACATGGCAGCCGAAATGGGAGCCAAAAATGGCTACATTCCGGCGGACGAAAAGACCTTCGCGTACCTCAGAGGACGGGCGAAAGACGAATACGAAGCGCTCTATTCAGACCCGGACGCGACATTCGTCGAGACGATCGAAATCGATGTCAAAGATATCGTTCCCGCAGTGGCCAAACCCCACACCGTGGATAACTACGCTCCCATCGACGACCTGGCCGGGACAAAAATCGACCAGGCGCTCATCGGCACCTGCACCAACGGCCGTCTCATCGACCTCGAAGCAGCGGCGAAAATCCTAAAAGGCAACAAAGTGGCGGTCCGCACCCTCGTAATCCCCGCCTCCTGGGCCGTGTACAAAGAAGCCATGCAAAAAGGTTTGCTGGAAATCTTCATCGATGCCGGCGCCATTGTGTTGAATCCCGGCTGCGGCCCCTGTTTGGGCGCCCACATGGGAGTCATGGCCCCCGGCGAAGTGACCTTCTCCACCGCCAACCGCAACTTCAAAGGCCGCATGGGCTGTCGCGACTCCGAAATCTACCTCGGTTCGCCCCTATCTGTGGCGGCATCCGCCATTACCGGCGAGATCACAAATCCAGGGAGGTTCTTATGATCCAGAAATTTACCGGAAACGTTTGGAAATACGGCGACAATGTCAACACCGACGTCATCTTCCCGGGGAAATACACCTACCAGAAGATGGAACCGGAAGAAATGGCGAAACACGCCCTGGAAGACCTGGATCCTGAGTTTGTCAACAAGGTTCAGGATGGAGATATCCTGGTAGCCGGCAAAAATTTCGGCATGGGATCATCCCGCGAACAGGCGGCGGTCGCCATCAAGTACGCGGGCATCCGCGTCATCATCGCAAAATCCTTCGCCCGCATCTACTTCCGCAACGCCATCAACGCAGGCATGCCTGCCATCAAATCACCCGAAGCGGTCGAAGCCATCGAGAACGGCGACAAAGTGACCGTTGACATGGGAAAAGGTGAAATCATCACCTCCAAAGGAACATTCAACTTCCCCCCCTACCCCGGCACCGTCATGGAAATCCTGGAAAACAACGGACTGATCAATTTCATCAAAAACAAAATAAAAAAGTAAAACAATGAACATTACCGCGCCGGTAGGCGAGAGCATGCGAACGATGTATGCCCCGTCTTCCGGCCGGATAATTTATAGGAGGAATTATGTCTAAACGGACTATCGTGTCAATGCCCGGGGACGGAATCGGAAAAACAGTTCTACCGGAAGCGATCCGCGTATTGGATGCAGTCGGATTCGATGCAGACTATGTTCACGCCGATATCGGCTGGGAATTCTGGTGCAAAGAGGGCAATCCCCTTCCCCAGAGAACACTCGACCTGTTGGAAAAACATCATTACTGCCTGTTCGGCGCCATCACATCCAAACCCAAATCCGACGCAGCAAAAGAACTGGCTCCCGAGCTCCAGGACAAAGGTTTTGTCTATTATAGCCCCATCGTCGGACTGAGACAGCACTTCGACCTGGACATCTGCATGAGGCCCTGTAAAACCTTCAAGGGAAATCCTTTGAATTTCATTCGCCGCGGCAAAGGCAATACCATCGAAGAACCTGAAGTCGATGTGATGGTATTCCGCCAGAATACCGAAGGCCTGTACGGCGGTGTCGAATGGACCAATCCACCCGACAACGTGTACGAGGCATTAAAATCACACCCGAAATTCAAAAAATTCGCCGAAGCTCCCAGGGAAGAACTGGCAGTATCCACCCGTATTTTCACCAAACATTATACCGAACGGATTGTGCGGGCAGCATTTGAATACGCCAAAAAGTTCGGATACAAATCCGTCACAGTGTGCGAAAAACCCAATGTCATCCGCGAAACCTCCGGCATGATGTTGAGCCTCGCAAAAGCGATCGCAAAGGAATATCCCGGCATCGCGCTGTGGGATACCAATATCGACGCCCAGATGATGTGGCTCACCAAGAACCCGGAAGACTACGGCGTCATCGTCAGCGGCAACATGTTCGGCGATATCGTGTCCGACGGCTTCGCAGGCCTGGTAGGCGGTCTCGGATTCGCTTGCTCCGCCAATATCGGCAAAGACGTGGCCATTTTCGAACCGACCCATGGTTCAGCTCCCAAATACGAAACCTTAGAACCCTCCATCGTCAACCCCATCGCCATGATCCTGTCCGCCTGCATGATGCTGGACCACATCGGCGAAAACGAAAAAGCCGACAAAATCCGCAAAGCAATCGCGGACGTGGTTGAAGAAGGCAAGGTCAGAGCGTATGATATGATGAAGCTCAAAGGCTCCCAGGGAGTATTGAAAGAGGGCGCCGCTTCCACCACCGAGATGACCGACGCTATCATCGCCAAATTGAAATAACGAATTACCAACCTAACATAAAAAAGGGACGCGCGGACCGCGTGTCCCTTTTTTTTATTTTTCGATCAATCTTACTCTTCAACTACTGGCACAAATTCACCGTACTGCTTCGACACGATCCGGCATTTGCCTTCGGTTTTCCACCGGCAATTAAAATTGTAATAAAAATCCAGATACTGCGAATCGCCGCCGCCACGGGTGGTGATCAAGTACCGGTTGCTTTCGGTCCCAATCAACCGCGCGATATCGCCGGGATACGGACGGTTCCCTTCGGCCGACGGATCCACCGGAACCCAGCCATAATTGGGCAAATACACCTCCGGCCACCGGTGCCACACATCGTCGATCCCCTTGTCCTTGCTGCGGATCACCACCGATCCGGCATACCGGGCAGGCAATCCCGCCGCCCTGCACATGGCGATAAACACGAAGGAATATTCGCTGCACGAACCTGTCCCCCGCGCCAGCACAGTGGGCGCCGGATTCCAGCCCCCCAGTGGCTTGAGCTTGTACTCGATCTTGTCCAGAATATAATTGAAGATCTTTCTCATCATCCAATAAGGCCGGGTTTCATTCCCCACCGCCGCCTTGACCGCCTGCTGGACCACCGGATGTTTGATATCGTACTTGAATCCATCCTGCAAATAGATTTTTTCCTCTTTGGGAATATCTTTCAATTCCCCAACCCGCTCCGGGAAGATGTAACATTCGGTGTTGTTCATCCGCGCCTTCACCTTCATCACCGAGCGGAGAATCCTGTCAGACGCCACATCCGTGTAATGGAACCGCGCAAATGTCTGCCCCCACCGGTCCTTCACAAACTCACCCGGCTTCGGGTCATAGCCGATCTCTTCCAACAAATCCTGGTTGTCCAGATTCTCCGGCACCGCCATAAACACATCCACATCCTTCACCGTGTCCGGCCCATAATTGCGGAACTCCTGCACAATTTCCCAACGGTACACCTTCGGCTCCAGCCGCCGTAAAAAATCCTTCGCTTCCAGATCCAGCTTACACAGCTCCTCCGTTTGATGATCCGCAGTCCAGAGAGTCTTCCCGTCCCAGCAAATGCCGTATGGATAAGGTCCCACAGACCGGACATAGGTGATCACATTCCCATTTTCCCGGTCGATCCGGTAGAGCATGTCGTCATCGTTGTCCGAAGCCCAGAGATATTCGCCGTCAAAGGTCAAATCTTTGGCGTCTGGCGATGGAGCCGGGATGTTCTCATGCATCATCCCATCCATCCGGTTGATCTTCAACAATTTTTTGTTGCCCCGGTCGATCATCCACAAGAACGATCCGTCGAACGCCAGGCCGCCCGGTTTCGGAGAATTTGATTCCAATACTTTCTCCGCGATCCCGGTCTTCACGTCGATACCGTAAATCCAACCTTCCGACGCGTCGATGCACCAGAGAAGCTCGCCGTCCCAGGCCAGACCCACTGGATCAAACCCCGGGGCTTTCAATGTTTTCACCACTTCTCCAGTTTTGGGCTCGATACCGTTCAATTCGGCGGTCCGGCCGTCCGCCAACCAGATGAGGGTTCCGTCAAAACACATGGCCGTGGGATGATGTCCCGGCGTTTTAAAGGTCCTGGCCGCGTCCCCCACCATCGCGGGCAACGTCAGCCCGCAACACAAAAATAAAATTGCAAACACACGATACACTTCCGTCCGTCTCATGTTACCTCCGTTGAAAAGTTCATTGTAGCAGGACCGCATCAAAATGTAAATCTATCATTCCCAGCGTATTTTCACCCCCCCGGTTGAATCCCGACCGAATTTACGCCATATATATAGAGGAAAGAAATAAGGTGACATCATGAAACATGACAAAAAGCCATTACTTTTACTTTTTTTGCTCCTACTCGCCTTACCGGATCCCGCGCAAGCCGCCATCTACAAAGAAGAGAGCATCGACGGCAAAACATTTCGCGCCGAAGTCTGGCTTGAAGAACAGAAAGACACTTACCGCGCCAGCGTCGTCTTCGTCAATAAAGCCGCCAACTTGATTTTCGACACCAACCAAATTCTACCGCCCGTCCCCCGCAACGACCGCTTCGTCACCCTCTACCTATTCGACGAACACATCGCAAACCCCGACAAAATCAAGGCCAAACAAGTCGCTCCCCCGGACACAATCAGCAACGGCTACGACGACCCCTCGACCTGGCCCCCAGCCGCCACCTGGTACATCAAACTCTACTTAACGCCCCCCGAAGAGGAGTGACTACCCTAACTACCGCTCACCTCCGCCGCAGCCGGCCGCACCCGATACTCCCCCAAAACACGCAGCCCAAT
>JAHELQ010000045.1 GCA_024644125.1 Candidatus Aminicenantota bacterium
GGAAGTTCCGGTTTTTGTATTGTTTGAACAATATACAATTCGCTTGTTTATCGCTTATCTCGAGCTAGAGGCCAACCTTCCGGCGGAAGAGGAAAAGGAACAAGTGACCGAAGAATCGATGAATAGAGGAAGGTCCGCCCGGGTAAAACAACGGCAACTACGCAGAATGGAAGAAGATGATGAGTAATCGAAGCGACAATAACCAGTGGACCGGCCTTGAAGCGGCTGTCATCGGTATGGCGGGACGTTTTCCCGGCGCGCCGGACCTGGATGTTTTTTGGGAAAATCTTTCACGAGGCGTGGAATCGGTCTCTTTTTTAACAGAAGAAGAATTGCTCGGCAAGGGCGTGGATCCACAATTGATCAAAAATCCCAAATACGTCAGAGCTGCCGGTGGTATTTTAGAGGGAAAAGAGTATTTTGATTCGGACTATTTCGATTATACTCCGGTGGAGTCCGAAGTGATGGACCCGCAGATCAGGGTATTTCATGAATGTATCGAAGAGGCGTTCCAGGACGCCGGTTATATACCGGAACGCTACAAAGGCTTCATCGGGATTTTCGCCGGCGCTAACACCAGCTTCTATTGGGAAGCGACGACGATATTGTCTTCCAGGGTCGAGCACCTCGGCGGATTCGCTTCTTCGTTATTGAGCAATAAAGATCTCATGTGCAGCCGGATGGCATTCAAGTTCAATTTGCGGGGGCCGTGTGTCGCCGTACAGACCGCTTGTTCGACATCGCTGGTGGCCATTCACATGGCGATCCAATCGTTGCTGAATGGAGAGTGCGATATGGCGGTTGCGGGTGGAATCTCGATTCCCGCCAAAGATCAAACGGGCTATATGTACCAGGAAGGCATGATAGATTCTCCCGACGGTCATCTAAGGGCGTTCGACAAAGACGCCAGAGGCATTGTGGGTGGAGAGGGAGGCGGATGTGTGATTCTTAAAACTCTGGACGACGCCCGCCGGGATCGGGACAATATTCACGCTGTCATTAAAGGTTCCGCTATCAATAACGACGGTAATGTCAAAAGCGGATTCACCGCCCCAAGCCGCGAGGCGCAAACCAGAGTGATCCGAATGGCCCATCGGATAGCGGATATCGATGTGGAGTCCATATCGTACATCGAAGCCCATGGAACCGGGACGCCATTGGGTGATCCAATCGAAGCGGCCGCTCTGATCAAGGCCTTCAATACAACCAAAAAATCTTATTGCGCCGTCGGCTCCGTCAAAACGAACGTAGGGCACCTGGACGCGGGGGCCGGCATCGCTGGATTCATCAAGACGGTCCTGGCATTAAAACATAAAAAAATCCCTCCCAGTCTCAATTTTTCGGAATTGAATCCTCAAATCGAGTTTGAGGGCAGTCCTTTTTTTGTGAACACCGCCCTCAGAGAATGGCATGCCGCGACCGGTCCATTGAGGGCCGGCATCAGTTCCTTCGGCATTGGGGGAACCAATGTCCATATGGTTCTTCAAGAAGCTCCGGATAAAACTATTGAATCGCCATCCGATTCATCGCGACTACTCGTACTTTCAGCGAAGACTGAAGCGGCTCTCGATCGATTGAGAGAAAAAACCGCAATTTACCTGGACAAACGCCGCGATATCGCTTTGGCCGATGCCGCCTTCACGCTTCAGGTTGGCCGCCGGCCTCTTTTATACCGGGACATGATGGTGGTGAAAAATCGGCAGGAAGCCATCGATGGCCTTTCGAGCAGAGACTCCCGCCTTGTGTATCGCAATCATCTTCACACAAATCCCCGGTCTATTGTATTCATATTTCCAGGGATCGGCTCCCACTACGCGGGTATGGGATTAGACCTTTACCGCGGCATCCCGTATTTCCGCAGGGAGATGGACCGGTGCTTCGAGCTTTTGAATTCGAAAACATCTCTCGATCTGAAACGGTCGCTCTACCCGGAGCTAAGCGGCGATATGGCCGGTTCGCCAGGATCCGGGGATATCACGCCCATCGATGTGGCGCAAATAGTGGTGTTTATCATCGAGTACTCTCTCGGAAGTCTGGCTAGCCATTGGGGGATCAAACCCCAGGCCATGATTGGTTATAGCTTCGGCGAATATGCTGCCGCGTGCCTCGCCGGCGTGCTCAGCCTGGATGATGCGCTTCAATTGATCGTCCGCCGGGGGGAGTTGTTGCGACAGGCGGCGGATGGCGTAATGCTGAGCGTACCTCTTTCCGAATCCAAGCTGCAACCATTCATCGACAAAAGCGAGGGGATTTCCCTCTCCATCGACAATGGCTCCGCATGTATCGTCGGCGGTACAGAAGACGCTGTCGCTTCGTTCGAATTGGAGATGAAACGGCAACGGTTATTGTGTATGCGGTTGCCCAATTCACGAGCCATTCATTCGCATATGATGGAACCGGTGTTGGAGGATTTTGGAAAAGCCGTCGAAGCGATCGATCTCAAAGAACCTTCCATTCCCTATATTTCAAATGTCACCGGTACCTGGGTTAAAGGCGGCGAGGTAACGAACCCGGCCTACTGGGTTCGTCATTTGCGGGAGACCGTCCGGTTTGGCGCTGGCATCAAGGAATTGGTCTCGACCGACCGATCGGTTTTTATCGAAATCGGCCCCGGCAGAGACACCACCGCCCTCGTTCAACGATTGGCCGAAGAGAGCGGTAAGAATCATCGGGTCGTTAACGTGATGCGCCGCCCAGAGAGTACCGCAAACGATGTGCATTATTTAATGACCAAATTGGGGCATTGTTGGTTGAACGGCGTGTCGCTCGATTGGGAACATATCAATGACACCGGTTCCGGGAGCCGGATCTCGTTACCGACCTATCCATTCGAATCCCGCCATTACCCGGTTACCACCCGCAAACCAGGTTCCAATACCAATGGAACCAGGGCAAAAAAGGGGGGCATCACGAAAAAATCGGATATCTCCGGATGGTTTTATACTCCCCAATGGAAACGGAGCTCCGCTCCAAAAATAAAGAATCCCGCCAAACCGTCGACCTGGCTTGCGTTTATCGAACCGGGCGGCTTGAGCGGTCAGATCGCTCAACGTTTAAAAGAAGCTGGCGCGGATGTTGTCGTCGTCAAGAGTGGAAGCGATTATGTTGTCGATTCAGATAAATCTTTTACCGTTGACGTAAAAAACAGGAACCACTTCGATACTCTCTGGCAAGATCTTGCCGGACGTGGCGTCCTCCCCAATGAAATTTTATTTATGTGGGGATTGGAGAGGAAAATTGAAGGCAAAGATTGCCTATCCGGTCTTATATCACTGGTCAAAGCGATTGGAAATGCCCATATAGCGGCCGATCACCGCATCACTGCGCTGACCGGGGGCATCCATATCGTGATCGGAGACGAAGATACGGATCCGGATTATTCAGTTATCCTCGCCCCTCTTAAAGTGGCTCCTCAGGAGTACCCGTTTTTAATTTGCCGCAATATCGATATCATCCCCGGGACAGAGGACAATACATATTATCGAGATAATATCGAGGCGACAATCAGGGAAATACTGTCGCAAGAGAGTTATCCGGTCGCTGCCTTGCGAAATGGATATCGGTGGCTTCAACACTATGAAGCCATATCTCTCAAAGAGCCGCGGCAGGAAATTATCTTGAAGAAAAACGGCACATATCTCGTGACAGGAGGCCTCGGCAATATCGGTTACGCGATTGCGCATTATTTAATCCATTCGTACGGTGCCAATTTGGTCCTCACCGGCCTAACCCCGCTACCGGAGGCAGAAGAATGGGATCAATGGTTGGATCGTCATGAGCCCACCAATAAGATCGCAACGAAGATTCTTCGTCTCAGGGAATTGCGGGCGGCAGCCGGTGAGGTCCTTTATGTTCCGGTGGATGTCTCCGACTACGATGCGATGGTCGCTGTCGTATCCGGGGTTGAAAGGCGTTGGGGGCCTATTGAAGGCGTGATCCATGCAGCGGGGGACACGGGCGCGTCGTCGGTTTGTTTGATAAGAGATATGACGGACGACACGCTGGATATGCAGTTGAGACCCAAAAAATACGGCCTCCAGGTGTTGAGCCGTTTGTTCGGGACGCGGAACCTCGATTTCTTTCTGGCCACATCGTCGCTGGCGCCGATTTTGGGCGGGCTTGGTTTTACGGCGTATGCCGCGGCCAATGGATTTATGGATTTTTTCCTGCAAACGAAAAACCGCGCTCATGGTTCCTGCTGGATGAGTGTGAATTGGGCGGATTGGCGTTTTTTCAAAGATCCGCTCCAGGCAAAGGGAATCGGAGCAACCGGCGCGGCCCTGGCGATTTCGAAAGATGAAGGGATCGAAACATTTCGAAGGATTCTCGATAACTACTCGTTCGATCAAATCGTGGTGTCGGCCGGCGATCTGGAGCAACGGCTCAACGCCTGGGTCAAGCTCGAAACAGTGCGAGAGGAGCCGGAAAAAGCGGCAAACACCTCGCAATCATCACGACGCCCGGAATTGGATCAGCCTTTTGCGGCGGCGGAGAATTCCGTTCAAGAGATATTGCTCGCTATATGGGAGCGATTGTTTGGATTTGGCCCTTTGGGGATTTTGGATAATTTTTTCGAATTAGGCGGAGATTCGCTGAAGGCCATCACAGTGATCGCGAGAATACATAAAGAACTGGATGTAAACCTTGAATTGATAGATTTCTTCACACATCCAACCGTGCGGGAATTGGAGTTTCTGATTCAAAGACGGGGAAAGGGCAATTTTAGGGCGGTCTCTCTTGCGGAAAAAAAAGAATACTATCCGGTATCGTCCGCTCAAAAAAGGTTGTTCATACTGCAGGGCATGGAGAAGGAGAGCACGGTCTACAACCAGACCAAGGTTATGGCGTTGAAGGGGGGGCTCCAACAACACAAGATGGAAGCGATATTCGCCCGCCTCATGGAACGGCATGAACCCTTACGAACCTCTCTGGAGTTGATCGACGATGAACCGGTGCAACGGGTCCATGCCAATGTGGCACCTCCGGTCGAATTCCGCCGCGTATCCCGGCCCGAGGCGATGCGATCCGTCAAAGGATTTATCCGCCCCTTCGAATTGGCAAGACCTCCGCTCTTCAGAGTCTTGTTGCTGGAAGTGGGCGATAATGACTATATTCTGACTCTCGATATTCATCACCTTGTGACCGACGGTGTGTCGTTCGAAATTCTGGTAAAAGAATTCATGGCCCTTTACAACGAGCTCCCGCTACCGGCAGTGGAGCTTCAATACAAAGATTATGCCGAATGGCAGCGGAGCAGGAAAGGCGAAGCCGCAATAGACAGGCAACGCGACTATTGGTTGACTCTGTTTTCCGATGAGATCCCCCGCCTGGAATTGCCGGTCGATTTTGCGCTGCCGGTGTTGCGCAAATTCCACGGACAAACCGTAGCGTTCACTCTGGACGAAGTTCAAGCCTCACGTTTGAGACAGGAGGCCCTGAGACAAGATGCCACGATGTTCATGATTATGTTGGCCGCATATTACATTCTATTGTCTAAATTGAGCGGGCAGGAAGATGTTGTCGTCGGAACGCCCACTGCCGGAAGGCGGCATGCGGATTTGCAATATATGATGGGGATCTTCGTAAACACTCTGGCGTTACGCGGCGCACCCATGGGGACGAAGCCGTTTTCGGATTTTTTGCGTGATGTCAAGACATTGACGCTGGAAGCGTTTGAGAATGAAGATTTTCAATTCGAAGACTTGATAGAATTGGTTGGAGTGGAGAGGGATGTGAGCCGCAATCCCCTCTTTGATGTCATGTTCGTGTTGCTAAATATGTCAGTTGACTCCGGGCCGATGGAACCATCGAGTATCCAGGGACTTCATGTCCAGCCGTTCGAGTTTGAAAATCCAGTGTCAAAATTCGATTTGACGCTGATTTGTATCGAGACGGGAAATACGGTGGCGGCCCGGTTTGAGTACAGCACGGAATTGTTCGGACAGGAAACCGTCCGAAGATTCATCGGGTATTATAAAAAAATCATCGAATCGATCCTGGCTGATCCCGCAATTCCCATTTCGGCAATCGAGCTGCTAACGGAGCGAGAAAAACATAAATTGTTAAATCAATTTAACGATACGGCGCGGGAAAAAATCGCAGATCCTGTGATTCACCGCATGTTCCAGAGGGAAGTGGATTTGCATCCCGATTCGGCAGCTATTGTTCTTGAAGATCAGAATCTCACCTACCGGTTCGTGGATATGTGCGCCCGCTCTCTGGCGGAAGAATTGCGGTTGCAGGGAATTGTCGCGGAATCGGTAGTTGCCTGCTGCTTCAAACGTTCTCCGGAGATGGTGATTGGATTGCTTTCAGTTTTAATGGCCGGAGGGGCTTATCTACCGGTTTTGCCCAACACGCCGAAGGAGAGAATCCGGTATTTGCTCGAGGATAGCTCGGTGGAAGTCGCAGTAGTTGACCGGCATCACGCAGATTTTTTCGAAGGGATTGTTTCCTCCACCTTATTGGCGGAATTTGATTCCAATTCAGGCGCGCAATGGGGCATCGGCGGGGACAGGGATGGTACGGCGCCGGAAGATCTCGCCTATATTATGTATACATCAGGATCCACAGGCAAGCCAAAAGGTGTGATGATCGAGCACCGCAATGTGGCGCGTTTGATCAAACATTCCAATTTCATCGATCTCATCCCTGGCGAGCGGTTATTGCTGACAGGCTCGGTTGCCTTTGATATCTCGACCTTCGAAATGTGGGCGCCCCTTTGCGGCGGTCTTACATTGGTGCTGATCCCGGAAGAGGATGTTCTGGATGCCTCGCGTCTGGAGTGGTCGCTCGTCAGGAATCGCGTGGATATCTTGCACCTGATCCCCCAATTGTTCAACCAAATGGCAGAGGAGCGGCCGTCGCTGTTCTCCGGACTGTCATGGTTCCTGGTAGGGGGAGACGTGGTGAGACCACAAAAGGTGAATGACATCAAGCGGATGTATCCTGCACTCAAAATCGTTCACATGTACGGACCGACGGAAAATACGACATTTTCGACTTTTTATAGGATCCAAACAGAGGACTCGCCTAAACTTCCGATCGGAACTCCTTTGATCAATTCTTCCGCTTTTGTGCTGGACCGTTATATGAATCTCGTTCCCATCGGTTGCAGCGGCGAATTGTGGGTCGGCGGCGATGGCGTTGGCCGAGGATATCTGAACCATCCGGAATTGACCGAGGAAAAATTCCGCACCGACGCCCCTTTTACCAATCGACGCCTCTACCGCACAGGCGACCTGGCATGCTTCGCCGCGGATGGGAATATCGAATTTCTTGGCCGCGTGGACCAGCAGATCAAAATCCGGGGGATCCGTATCGAATTGGGAGAAGTGGAGCTACAGATCCTGAAGAGCGGGACCTTGAAAGAAGCTGTAGTAATGGCGCACGCCGACCGCGACGGAGAGAAGTTCCTCGCCGCCTACATCGTCCCCAATGACGGGATCTCGATCAATATCCCTGAATTAAAAAAGGAGTTGGAAGAGCGGATTCCCTCGCACATGATTCCATCGTTTTTTATGATTCTCGATAGAATGCCCTTGAACCGCAATGGCAAAGTGGATCGAAAAGCTTTGCCGGTAACGAATTTCTCCTCGGATATCGCATATGTCGCACCCGGTGACGAGACGGAACGGCAGTTGGTTGAAATATGGGCAGGGATCCTGAAGTTGGCGCAGGAGAAAATAGGTATCGATTCCAACTTCTTCCATTTGGGGGGCCATTCGTTGAAAGCCACTGTGCTGGCCGGCCGCATTCACAAGTTCTGGCAGGTGAAACTGCCTCTGGCGGAAATCTTCAAGAATCCCACCATCAGAGGGATCGCCACAATCATTCGGAACGCTCCAAAAGGCAAGTTCTCCGCCATCGCTCCTGCGCCCCCGCGCGAGTATTATCCTCTATCTCCGGCGCAACGACAGGTGTTTGTGATGCAACAGATGGATTCTACTGGCACTGCCTACAACATGCCCCAGGCGATCGACCTTGCCGAAGCGGTTGATATGAACGGATTGGAGCTGAGTTTCCGCAAGCTTATACAGAGGCATGAAAGCTTGCGCACCGGTTTTTTTATCGCCGGCGGCCAGCCGGTGCAAAAAATATTCCAGAGCGTGGATTTTCAGCTTGAATACATCGACGCTTCCTGCCATAACAGTGATTATGTAATGGCGTTGATGGACCAGTTCGTGAAGCCCTTTGATCTGGAGGATCCGCCATTGATGAGGGCTGCCGTCTTTAAAACCGGGGAATCCCGTTTCGTGTTGATGTTCGATGTTCATCACATTGTGGCCGATGGCGGCTCGCTGGACATTCTGGTAGATGATTTCCTGAAGATAAATGCCGGCGGGGAATTGAACCCTGTCACTCTCCATTACAAGGATTTCGCCTACTGGCAACAGGAAATAATTGGCTCTAACGGCATGCGGCGGCAAGAGGAATATTGGCTCGGACGTTTTAGGGGAGTTATCCCTCGCCTCGACCTTCCATTGGATTTCCCGAGGCCCGATTCCATGGAATTCGACGGGCGGAGGTTGTTCTTCAAATTGCAGCCGGATCTGGCGGAGCGGCTCAAGTCAGCGGCGTCGGACGCCGGGGGCACGATGTTCATGATTCTCCTGGCGATCTACGCTGTGGTGTTGAGCAAAGTCGGTCGAGAGGAGGACATCGTAATCGGCTGCCCGGTGGCGGGTAGGAATCACGCGGATCTGGAACGAGCCGTAGGAATGTTTGTCAATATGTTGCCGCTTAGAATTTCAATCGCCCAAACGAAGCCGTTTCTCCAGTTGGTGAGGGAGGTCAGGCAGGACATATTGGCGGCGTTTGATAACCAGAATTATCCATTTGAAAGCCTGGTCAATAAATTGGGGCTATTCAGCTCGAAGCGGAATCCACTTTTTGATGTGGCATTTGATCTTCACGACCTGGAGCCTGGCGAAGAAGCGGCATTGTCGCGCCAAATTTTCGAATCGGCGGCCGAAAGTGTCCATTTTGAAAACAAAACCGCTAAATTCGATCTGAGTCTGGATGTCAGGGTAGGGAAGAGCCTGATTTGCATCTTCGAATACGCCACCGGCATTTTCAAGGAAGAGACCATCGAATGCTTCAAGAATTATTTCTGCCAGGTAGCGCAGGCGGTGTCGGAAAATCCGATGATCGAGATCGGCGAGATACAACTCGCGCACGATCTATTGGAGCCATCCGGAGGTTCACTAATGGATCTTCCTCTGGAATTCAATTTTTAAAAAGGATGTTGAGATGACTACAGATCGAAAAATTCTATTGATGCTTCTGCCCTTTTGGACTCCGCAAGTTCCCCCGTTGGGAATTTGTTCTCTAAAAACCTATCTTCAGCAGTACGGCTTCAATGTCAAAACTTGCGACGCGAATAACGATTCGCGCTTCCGGGAGATCTACTACCGCTATTTTAACGCGTTGCAGGGAATGATTCCGCCGGATCGCCAGGGGAATTTTTTTACCTTAGGACACCATGTTCTCAGAAACCATTTACTGGCATATCAACGCAAGGAAGATAACGAGTTGTATCTACGACTGGTGAAGCAGTTGATCTTCCATCATTTTTACAGTGACGCCGCGATCACCCAGGCAATGGCGCTGGATCTCATTGTGGCGGATTTTTATACGACTCTCGATTCTTTTATCGAACAAAAACTAAAAGAAGAGAAACCGAACGTGTTGGGGCTATCCGTATTTGACGATACCTTGCCCGCGTCCGTTTTTACCTTCAAACGCGCCAAAGAACTGATACCCGGTATCAAAACCGTTATGGGCGGCGGTATTTTTTCAGATCAGTTGTCCCCCGGTTCTGATAATTACAACCGGTTTATCGAAGAATCGAATCAATATTTAGACGCGATGATTATCGGCGAAGGTGAGACACTATTATTAAAATGGTTGCAAGGTGATTTGCCGGATACGCGGCGGGTGTTTTCCCTCGAAGATGTGAATCATGAATTGTTGGATATATCCAGGTGCCCTATTACCGATTTTTCCGATATACAAATGGACGATTACCCGTACCTCAGTCATTTTAGCTCAAGGAGTTGTCCCTTCCAATGCAGTTTTTGTTCCGAAACAGTGGCGTGGGGAAAATATAGAAAAAAAAGCGCAGTAAAAGTCGTGGAGGAATTCGCCGAACTGTACCGCAAATATGGCCGTCAATTGTTTCTGATGAGCGACTCCCTCCTGAATCCCGTGATAGACGACCTCTCCTCCCGGCTCATCGAGTCTGGGCCGGCGATTTACTGGGACGGTTATCTCAGGGTCGAGCCGAAAGCCTGCGACATGGAGCGCACGCTCCATTGGCGGCGTGGGGGTTTTTATCGCGCCAGTCTGGGAATCGAGAGCGGGTCGGAGCGCATTCTCGAAGCCATGGATAAACGAATCTCCATAGATCAAATCAAATCGACTGTCGCCGCCTTGGCGTTTGCCGGTATCAAGACAACCACATTATGGATAGTCGGCTACCCGGGTGAGACTGAAGAGGACTTTTTGTGCACCCTTGATCTCATTGAAGAATTGAAAGATGATATTTATGAAATATTTTGCACACCGTTCAATGTCTACCAATCGGGGCAGGTAAACTCCTCCCGGTGGGGGAGCGGAATCCAGCCGCTATTTCAACCGGAATTCGATGGCATGTTGCCTTTGAAAACCTATGTCCGTTCGGAAGGAACTCCATCGAGGCAGACAGCGTTCCAGAGACTCAACCGTTTTGTCGCCCACTTTAAAAAGCTGGGAATTCCCGCGCCGGTGACAATGGATGAATTGTACCGGGCGGATGAACGCTGGCGGTCGTTGCATCTCAATGCGGTGCCTCCTCTGACGGCGTTTAGGGAACGCCACCATTACATTGACGAATGCAAAAATATGAAGAAACAGATCGTACCGCGAAACACGATTCAACAATTGGGTGAATTCAATTTTTGAGATACTTTCCCAGGGGGAATACCGAACATGACATCAAAAAACATACATAAAGAGACTGTTGCCGCGTCCCGGAAGAATCGCGAAAGAGATTACTGGTTGGAACAGTTTTCAGGCGAACTTCAACGGAGCGCCTTCCCGACTTGTCTGACAATGGAAGGAAAGACTCTAGACCGGCGGTTTGAACGATATGAATTCGTTTTCCCGATGGATCTTGCATCCAGGATTTCAAAACTGGCGGGAGGCGCGGAGCCCCAAGCGCTACTTGTATTGGAAGCAGGAATCGTAGCTCTGTTGGCCCGTTACAGCGGTAACCTGGATATTGTCATAGGGACCACTATTATGAAACAGCAAGAGGAAGGCGAGTATACCAACACTGTGCTCCCGCTCCGCCATCGATTACATCGGAACACGACATTCAAGGAATTGCTGATCGCTGCCAAAGATTTGTTGATGAATGCCGTCAACCATCAATCATACCCATTTTCCGTTCTAGTCCAACAACTGGAACTTCCGGAGAAAGAGGGAGCTGGATGCCCTCTCTTCGATGTGGCCATCATTCTAGATACTCTTCAAAAAAAGGAGTATCTCGCAAACACCGCGCCGAATATTTTATTTGGGTTTACCCGCGACAATGGAGCAATCCAATGCTCGATGGAATTCAACGACCATTTATACGATATCGGGACCATCAAACGAATCGCCGATCATGCGCAAGCGCTTTTGCAGAAATGTCTGGAGGATGTTAATACTTCTGTGTTTGCAATAGATTTTCTTTTGGAAGAAGAAAAGGACTATTTCCTGAAGAATCTCAATGGCACACATCGGGATTTTACCGGCGAACGAGTGCTCCATAGAAGATTTGCGTCACAGGCGCAAAAAACATTCGATATTGTCTCTATAGTCGAGGAAGACTTACATCTGACATATCGCGAACTGGACATGCAGACGGGAAAGGTGGCATGGATGTTGCGCAATCGAGGGGTGGGGCCGGAAGCTATCGTAGCTGTCGATATCCAACCTTCGATCGCCGGTTGCATCGCCCTGCTGGGAGTTCTGAAGGCGGGCGGCGCTTACCTGCCCCTGGATCCAGACGCTCCGGAATCAAGAACCCGCCTGATTCTAAATGATTGCTCCCCTATGTCAATACTTACCGGGAAACCCTCTGATGAACAAAAAGATTATTTTAAGGATCAGGATGTTTTCGATTTAAACGACATGCTATACAAAGAATATCGAGAGGCGTTTTTAGACGATAGGGCAATTCCTTCGAGTCTGGCGTATGCGATGTACACATCGGGTACCACAGGCGTCCCCAAGGGAGTTCTGGTGGAACATGGCGGCGTCGTCAATTTGTTGGATTGGTATGGGGAAACATTCGGGATGGAGGTCGGTCTTCATGTGATGCAATTGACCGATTACACGTTTGATCCCAGTATCGAAGACGTGTTCGGATCATTGTTGTTCGGCGCCACAGTATTTACCGGGGCCCACCATCTGGTCGGGGATCCGGAGGCGTTTTGCGATTATGTGAACCGGCGACGGATCGGCTTCATAGATTTTGTGCCGTCCATATTGGGCGATCTATTGCTTCACGGCCCTAAATTGGCGAGTTTGTCTACCGTGATCTCCGGTGGCGAGGCTCTCCCGGAAGGTTTGAAAGACAAACTGCTCCAAAAAGGATACCGTGTGTACAATAATTATGGCCCAACGGAGCTTACGGTCGATGTCTTGAGCGGCTTGTGCGAGGAGGGAAGAGTAACCCTTGGGAAACCTATCGCCAACGCTAATTGTTATGTGTTGAATGAGCATTCGATACTGCAACCGCTGGGGGCGGCTGGGGAATTGTGTGTCAGCGGATGGTGCGTTGCCAGGGGATATGCGAACAATCCTTCGGCGACTGCCGACGCGTTTGTGGCAGATCCCTTCGCTTCAGGAAAAAGAATGTATAAAACAGGGGATCTGGCACGCGTCATTCCCGGAGGCGAGGTACAGTATCTCGGACGGCTGGATCGGCAAATCAAAATCAATGGAGTCCGTATCGAACCAGGCGATATCGAAGCAGTTCTAGACGGTCAGCCGCAGGTGACACGGTCGGCAGTGGTATCCAGACGGACCTCTACCGGAAATATATTATGCTCATATATCGTTCCCGCCGCTAATACAATCGATAGTGACGGGCAACAATTTTTCCTCGTCAGTGTGGCGCAGGAACCTTCGCTGATCGAAAAAATCGAGAGTCTCCATCTCAGACACTGGCCCGCTTTTTTCGTGGGAGATCCGGTCAATGTGACATATTGGAAACGATTGTACACTGAGTTTCCGCAATTTCAACTAGCCATTCTGGACGAACACGGAACAGTCGCGGCCGCCGGAAACACAATTCCACTTCATATCGACGACGATGGCAAACTGCCAACCGGATGGGATGGGGCTTTGCTTCAGGGGATGAAGGACAAAAAAGATGGCGCGAGAGCGAACACTCTTTGCGGTCTCGTGGCTATCGTGGATCCAGCGTTTAAAGGGAAGGGAATGAGTTACAAGGCTGTGGGCGTCATGAAGCGGTTGCTCGTCACATTGGGATTTAATCGACTCATCATTCCGGTCCGTCCCACTTTCAAGGAAAATTTTCCCGATAGTTCCATCGTGGAATATTGCGCCCTCAAAAATAGCGATGGATTTTCGCAAGATCCCTGGCTGCGGGTTCATCAACGGTTGGGTGGAACAATTATCGATTTTTGCCCTGAATCCCAGGTGATCGAAGGTACGGTAGAGCAATGGACCATCTGGACCGGCAAGGAATTTAAGCGAAGCGGGCGTTTCACTGTTCCCGGAGCCATGCAACCGGTGGAAATAGACATCGAAAAAGATACCGGAGTGTATATCGACCAGGCTGTTTGGGTCGAACACACGCCGATGGAGCCTGCGTTCAACAATATCGATCCCGTAGGGTTGAAGAATTATTTATTGGAGAGGTTGCCTGGCCCGATGATTCCATCCCGTTTCTATTTTATTTCCCGGTTACCTCTGGGTGTCAATGGGAAAGTGGACTATCGGAAATTGCCGGATATCGAAGATGATTTCGATGAGATCGAAATGGCGGTCCCCCGAACGCGAATTGAACGCAAACTGGCGGATATCTGGGCTCAGGTATTGAATATCGACAGGGGAAAAATCGGCGTGCGGCACAATTTTTTTGAACTGGGAGGGCATTCACTGAGGGCGACAATACTAGTGGCACTTCTGCAAAAACAACTCCACGCCAATGTGTCCATGAAAGATATATTCCAGAAGCCCACAATTCGGGAGTTGGCTCAGTTTATCGAAGAAAAGCGGGAAATCGATTACATATCTATCTTTCCTTCGGAAAAAAGGGAATATTATCCGCTTTCCTCCGCCCAAAAGAGATTGTATTTCATCCATCAAATCGACGCCGGCGGAATCAGTTACAATATGCCCATGATTCTCCGGGCCTCCGGCAGTCTCGATGCTGGCAAACTCTCATCCGTTTTCCGCTCTCTTGTCGAACGTCATGAAACGTTTAGAACGTCGTTTTTTCAATTGGAGGGAGAGGGCGTTTTTCAGAGAGTCCACGAAGTCGTCGATTTTTCGGTGGAGTTTCAAGAGGCGGCGTTCGCCGAGGCTGAAAGACTCGCGCATGAGTTTGTCAGACCATTCGACCTTTCGGCCGCTCCGCTCCTCAGGGTAAATCTGGTGAAAACTGCGTCAGATCACTACGTTTTGATGATCGACATGCATCATATTGTATCTGACGGGACCTCCATCGACCTATTTATCGCTGAATGCTTACGGTTGTACCATGGGGAAACATTACCTCCATTGGCGCTTCAGTACAGGGATTTTTGCCTGTGGCAAAAACACTTGTTCGAATCGCGGGACTTTCTGATTCAAGAAGACTATTGGCTGGAGCAGTTTGAATCGCCGGTCGCTCCCCTTGGTTTGCCGACGGATTTTTCAGTGCCGTCCCTTCGGACGTTCGAAGGCGGCATAGTTCATTTCAATCCCGGCGCCGAGATCGACCGCCGCATATATAAACAGGTGGAAGAAACAAAAACCACGGTTTTTATGTATTTGTTGGCCGTGTATTATGTGTTGCTGTTCCGGTACACAGGACGCGGGGATATTGTCGTCGGCACGAAACTTCTGGGCCGCCGCCACGCGGATGTGCACGATATGATCGGAATGTTTATCAATATGCTGGCGCTGAGAAACTATCCATCTGCTGAAAAATCCTTTTCGGAATTCCTTTCGGAGGTTCGGGACAACACAGTTAACGCGTTTGAAAACCAGGATTACCAATTCGAAGAACTGGTGGCCAAACTGGGTTTGGGAGGGCGGCATGGACGCAATCCGTTATTCGACACTGTGTTCGCGCTGGTAAACCTTGATCCGACTGGAAACCAGAAAGTTCAATCCGTAGAAGGACTGTCTCTCACTCCCCACACCACGCGGCGGGAAATTTCCAATTTTGATCTGCACATGGAAGGAGTGGATGCCAACGGAACCATTATGTTGCAGTTGGGTTATTCAAAAGAACTCTATAAGCGCGAAACCATCGAAACCCTTTGCCTCCGGTACAGGGAAATTCTCGAACAAGTTACCGCCGCGCCTGATATTAAATTAAAGGAAATCAAACTTTCCCATCAATTATCTATAACCAACTCTAAAACCATCGCCGGCGACGAGGGCGAATTCGGTTTTTAGAATACAGAAAAATTCTCTTGAGGGAGCTAAACATGAAAAATTTGGAGAAACATATCGGACCGCTCCAAAATAGCGGTCTATCTCATGAATTGAGCGTGAACCGCTATTACAAAATTCTGGCGGCTTTACAAAAGAAAGTACACGACAGGATTCCTACCCAAACTGTTCACACCGATATCGCCGCGACGCCCACCAGTTACCGGACGGAATTTTTTGAAGGCGAAAACTACAAACGGGCGGTCATATTTTTGATGACCAACGGTTGCGAATGGGCGTTGCAAAGCGGGCATGGATGTACAATGTGCGGCCATCTGGGAAAACAGGTGAGGGGAGAGAAAGAGATTCCCACTGCGGATTTCATCAAACAGTTTTCCACGGAATTTAACAATATCAACTTCCAGGAGGCTCCCCTTTTGAATATCTTCAACAACGGTTCATTCTTGAACGATCGTGAAATGTCTCCCGAGGCGCGGCGTCAGATATTGCAGATAGTCAACGATAATCGATACATCAAAATGTTGGTGATCGAAACCCGGCCGGAATTTGTCACTCAAGAGAAAGTGGAGGAGATCAAACGCATCATTCCATCCAAACATGTGGAACTGGCCATCGGCCTTGAATTGAAGGACGATTTTTACCGTACCACCTGTATCAATAAAGGTTTTTCCCTGAAATGCTACGATAACGCCGCGTCAATCATAACAGAAAAAATACACTTGCGGACCTATGCTTTCTTGAAGCCTTTGTTTCTCACCGAAAAAGAGAGCATCGACCAGGCGGTAGAAACAGTCGAGCATGCGTTCGACCGGGGATCGAACACAGTATCCCTGGAAGGATGCACAATTCAGGATTACACATTGATCAAATTCTTCTATGACCTGAATTTATACACGCCGCCCTGGCTCTGGAGCCTGGTGGAGGTGGTCAAGCGGGCGAGGCACAACGGCAAATTGTTGATCGGAATGTTTCAGTTTTATCCATCCCCCACAAAAGTTCCCTATAATTGCCCTAAATGCAGCGACCGCGTGATGGACGCCATCAAAGAATACAACCACAGCCTGGATAACGCGATATTCGATGGCCTGGATTGTGAATGCAAATCAAAGTGGATGGAAGAGTTAAACCGGCCCACCGAAGCTCTAAAAGATAGATTTGATGTTGTTTTTAAAAAACTGAAGTTAGCCGGGGCTCTGGCAGAGGACTGAGAGATATTATGAAGCCGGATCAAACGCCAAAACAAAAAATCTTACTGGCGATGGCGCCGTTCTGGGATCCGTTGATTCCACCGGTGGGAATCGCGTGTTTGAAGAGTTTTTTGCAGCCCCGGGGTTATAAAGTGACGACACTAGCCGCCAATATCGAGAACAGTTTTCTGCAATTGTACGATTCCTACTTCGAGATATTGGGAAAATCCGTTCCGAAGGAACGTCATATGTATCTATTCCATCTGGGGCATTTTGTGCTGCAGAATCATATGATGGCCCATTTCCGGCATACTGACACGGAAATGTATCATGACCTGGTGCGGGAACTTGTGTGGGAAAATTTTTATTTTGAAATTTCCGGGGAAGATATCATCGCGATGAACTCTGTTCTGGACAGATTTTACCGGAAATTGGAAGACTATTTCGTTGATGTGATAAAGAAGGAAGATCCCGATATTTTTGGCTTGAGCGTGTTTAAAGGCAATTTACCGGCGTCGTTGTTTATCTTTAAAATGGTGAGACGGCTCTTCCCCCACATCGTCAATATCATGGGGGGATGCGTGTTTGCCGATCATCTGGCGATCGATTCCCCGAATTTTTTAGCGGTTTCACATGACACCGAAGGGGTGATAGATCATATTTTCATCGGCCAAAGCGAGCTGTTAGTATTGAAGTACTTGCAGGGGGAGTTGCCGCTCCAGAGAGTATACACCCGCGACGATATAGGCGGGTTGGCATTGGAGTTCGCCGAGATGTCGGAGCCCGACTATTCGGATTTCCAGGTGGAAACCCGCCCGTTCATGTGTCTGGGGGCGACCGGATCGGTCAGTTGTTTATATCAATGCAGTTTTTGTAACGAAGTGAAATTCTGGGGCAAGTACCGGAAAAAAGATACAGCCCTCACCTGCAGGGAAATGTGGCAGCTTCATCAAACCTATGGATTTCAATTGTTTTTTATGACCGATTCCATGCTGAATCCGATTGTATCTTCTCTGTCGCGAGAATTTATCGAGCAAGACAAGTCGCTTTATTATGACGGATATTTCAGGGTGGACCATGAATCCGCCAATATAAAAAATACACTACAATGGCGGCGGGGGGGATTTTACCGGGCGCGACTCGGCGTCGAGTCCGGCTCGCAGCATGTTCTCGATATGATCGGCAAACAGATCACGCCCCAGATGATCGCCGCCACCGTGTCCGCACTGGCATACGCGGGAATCAAGACAACGACCTATTGGGTGATCGGGCATCCGGGCGAGACGGAGGAGGATTTCCAGCAAACTCTCGATCTGGTGGAATTACTGAAAAACGACATCTGGCAGGCGGAATGCGCTCCATTTGATTATTATTATTCAGGCCAGGCGGCGGAGAACGAATGGGCAAAGAAGCGGATGCTCCTCTATCCCGATTGGGCGTCGGACATGTTGCTTGTCCAATCCTGGATCCTCGACATGAAACCGTCGCGGGAAGAGGCGTACCGGCGAGTGTTCCGTTTTGGACAACATTGCGAAAAATTAGGAATTCCCAACCCCTACACGCTGCACGAAGTACATAGGGCCGACGAGAGGTGGAAGAGGTTACATAAAAACGCGGTTCCCTCGATTCTGGAATTCAGGAACACATCCCGCTATATTGA
>JAHELQ010000444.1 GCA_024644125.1 Candidatus Aminicenantota bacterium
ACCATCATCTGGATCGAACGTTCAGTCATCACAGCGACTATGGTGTCCGGCCCAACCCCTTTCTCTCGCAGTAATCCGGCGATCGATCGGGCTCTATGTTCCAATTGTTCACATGTCAGGCGCTCCGGTTGCCGTTTATCATCCCCTTCAAACACACAAACGACCTTCCGGGGATTCGACCGCGCCAAATCTCCAAACAAATCCGCCACGGTTCTCCCGCTGGGATAGTCCGTTCCGGTGCCATTCCAGTTATGGAGCAGGTCCTGTAGATCCTCTTCCGTAAGTATCGAACACTCCTCGACAGTGATATCCATCCGGGCCGTCACCCGTGAAACCAGTTTTTCGAAACGTGAAGCGAATTTGAAAACTGCTTTCCCACTGAAAAGCGATGGCCGGTAACTCCACTGTATCACAATACTATCCCCCGTTTGGAAGCTCGTGATAACGATATTGGGTTTTATCCTATCGAGGAAAGCTCTGGAATGAATCGCATCCATCATCACCACAACGTCGAAAAGAGAAAAACCGGGCAAATCGGAGGGCAGGCTCAATTTATCCGCCACCATTTCCACCGGATAGTTCTGGTGTTTGAAAGCCTCGACCATCGCGCTCCGCGTCAGGCCAAGCAATTTTCTAAAGGACGACGAATCCTCCAGCAGCACCCGTACCGGTACCGCGGGATTGATGTAATGGCCATCTTCCCCTTGCTTGTAGATTGGAACACCGACTATGATGTCGTGATGCCCGGTATGTTTTTGCAAAAGTAACATGCTGGCAGCCACGAGAAAAATATGAAGAGTATGATCGGAAAATTTGCAAAATTCCAACACCTGCCGTGCATACTCCCCTGTCATTATCGCCTCGAATGTCTCATAATGAAGATCCTCCGATGCCAACTGCCGGCCGGATCCAAATTCGAACGGAAATCCAGTTCTCGCCATTTCCGGCGACAGAGCTTCGAGCCAATAATCCAGATGGCAGGCATTTTGCTCCGCGGCCATCAACAGAGCATCTGTGTACTTTTTTTGCATCGTTCGCTTCTACTCCATTCGGTCAATTCGCTTCATCCGCGAATCCGAGATCCAGCTCATCCGCTCCGGTTCCTGCCGTCAGCAGGTCGTGAGTCATATGGATATCCGCAATGCGAATATTTCTATTTTCAAGGGCAATCGCCATAATTTCCTTGAAATAACCGGCATACCTCTCGATGGTCTCATGCTTGAAGAGATTGATATTGTATTGGAAAGAAATATTCAATTGATCGGCCCTACCGGCTACCGCCAGGGTTAGATCCCTCTGGGTGTGTTCCTGGGGAGCGAAATAACGTTTGATGGTGATCCCCGGCATCTCCACCATTGGAATATCCACATTGTGCATCACGAACATCGTATCTGTCAGAGGGCTTCGGCGGGTGTCTCGTTTCAGGTTCAACTTAGCGACCAATTCTTCGAGCGGATAACTTTGATTTTCAAACGACGCCAATGTCTTTTTCCTTGTTTCCTGCAAATACTGGACAAATGTCTTGTCTTTCAGGGGAAGATTTCGTAGCACCAGCGTGTTGACAAACATCCCGATGACCTGCTGCAAATCGCTGTGTCTCCGGTTGGCCACCGGCATACTGACTAACACCTCTTCCTGCTGCGAGATTTTAGCCAGAAAGACAGTGAAAATGGATAGTAGCACCATGAACAATGTGACCTCCTCGTCGAGGGCCAATTGTTTGAGGGCTTTGACCTGCGCGGCCTCCAGATCGAAGACCACCAGGCTGCCGTCGAACGTCTGCACTTTGGGGCGCGGAAAATCAGTGGGCAAATCAAAGGTTTTTATCTCCCCTTTATATTCTTCCAGCCAGAACCGCTCTTGCTTTTCCATTTCAGCGCGCCCCGCGTCGCCTGACTGCCATTGGGCGAAGTCTTTGTGCTGTATTCTGAGTGGAGGTAATTCCTCTCCATTGTACAATGCAACCAATTGGGCGATGAACAGGATCATGGAGCTTCCGTCGGTAATGATGTGATGGATATCGATCACCAGAAGGTGGCGGTTTGAGCCGAGTCTAATCAAACCGGCGCGGAACAGCGGCGCTATGGATAGATCGAAGGGGCGAACGAAGTCTTTGATGATCTCCTTTACCCTCGCCTCTTCCTCGTCACGATTCTTGCTCGTCACATCGAAGGTCTGAACGGCGAACGGCACTTCGCCATGAACCACTTGCACAGGCGCACCGTCCATCAGTTCCAGCGACGTGCGCAAACTTTCCTGACGGGAGATCAAATCGGCAAACGCTTTTTCCAGTCTATTTTCATCCAGGTCCCCATTTAACTCGAATGCGATGGTGGGCATATGATACGACAGGTTTTCGGGATCCACCTGTTGCAGCACATAAAAACCCCGTTGCGGAGAGGTGGCGGCATAACGAGCCATGTCTCCAGCTTGAGGAATAGGGATATAATGCTCATTGGCGGAAAAACTCCGGATATATTCGGCCAGAGCCGCGATGGTTGAACTCCTGAATATTTCCGTCAGCCGGATTCTCACTTCGAGACGCTCATGAATCCTTGCAACCAGTGTCGCAGCCTTGAGCGAATCGCCGCCGGACTCGAAGAAATCATCGGTAATTCCCACCTTCGGTAAATTCAGCAATTCCTGCCAGATTGCCGCCAGTTTTTGTTCCAGATCATCCCGCGGCGCCACATGATCCGATTCGATGACAGAGTCGTAATCAGGCTCAGGTAACGCCTTACGATCAACTTTACCATTCGCTGTCAACGGGATTTCCTTGATGAAGACAAAATAGGAGGGAATCATGTACTCGGGCAATTTATCCCCCAGGTGTTTCCGCAAATCCTGATGTTGGATGTGGCGATCGGCGACGACATATGCGATCAAATACTTCTTGTTGGTGGTATCCAAACGGTCGATCACCACGGTTTTTTCCACATCCGGGTATTCCAGAAGACAACTCTCGATCTCTCCCAATTCCACCCGGTATCCGCGTATTTTGACCTGAAAGTCTTTCCGGCCCATGAACTCGATATAACCGTCCCGGTGAAAAATTCCGTAATCTCCGGTGCGGTAGACTTTCCCGAACGTTGGGTGCTGAATAAATGATGCGGCGGTTTTTTCCTCATCGTTGATGTAGCCGATGGCCACTCCATCTCCTCCGATATACAATTCCCCCAACACTCCAGGATGGCACCAGCGCTTCCGGTAATTGAGCACATAAAATGTCTGGTTCGCCATGGGCCTTCCATAAGGAACGCTGCGCCATTGATCGTTAAACTCCCGGATGGGGTAGTAGATGGACCAGATGGAACCTTCGGTGGCGCCCCCCAGGCTGACTACAAATGCATTGGGGAAAAATTCGCCGATCTTCGCCGGAAGATAGAGAGGGATCCAATCGCCGCTTAGAAGCGCCAGTCGCAGGCTTGCCAGTCGCGGAGGTTGCGCTTCCATTTCCAAAACGCTGACTGCCATATCAAGGATGGCGGGTACGGAATTCCAGATGGTTATTCCGTGGGTATGCACTGTCTCTACAAGGTTCTCCACGTCCCGCTGATTTTTCACCAAAACCAACGCCGCTCCGGCGGCCAGAGTTCCAAACACATCGTACACAGATAGGTCGAAACACATGGAGGAAATCCCCATCACACGATCGTTTTCGTCCACATTGAACTCTCTGTTGATATGAAAAATCGTATTGACCGCTTGCCGGTGGGTGATCATGACACCTTTGGGATTACCGGTACTGCCGGAGGTATAGATCACGTAAGCCAGATCGTCTGGATTCACGTTTTTATCAATGGGATCTCCGGCGGTATCCCACAGATCGTCGATGGCATTGAAATAATCGTCGAGGCAAATCTCAGCGCCGCTATTATCGAGAATATACTGTTTCCTTTTTTCGGGAAATTCTGGGTTGATGGGAATATAAGCCGCGCCGGCCTTTAAAACTCCCATCACCTTCACCACCATGTCCATGGTGCGGGGAGCTACAACTCCTACCAGACAATTGGATCCGATTCCCCGTTCTTTCAAATGCCGTGCCAACCGGTTGGAATAGAGCTCCAACTCGGAGTAGGTCATATGCTCTTCACCGTCGATCACCGCTTTGTTGTCCGGGTGTTTTTCCACCTGCTCGACGAACAATTGATGCATGGTTTTGCAGGGGAATTCGACGCCGGTGTCATTGTATTTATCCATGAGCGCCCGGTCGCTCTGAAGGAGGGCGTAATCGAAGGAGTCCTCGCTTCCCTCCACGACGCGGGCTATTTTACCGCGGTAATGGTCGAACATCCCTTCGATGACCTCCGGCTCGAATAATTGATCCACAAAGGTCCAGGCCACAACCAACCGGCCGTTCACCTCGGAGGCGCCGCTATCGATATAAACCTGGGAGGTTTGGGAGATACTCATTCCCGCGCGCTTGGGACCGTCGCCAAGAATTTCCACTCTGCGGTCGGTCTGATTATGTTGATCGTCGGAGTTGAACAAGGTACTGGTAAACACCACCGGCATGACTGCCTTGTTCCTCATATCCCTATACCGGGCGATTTCCCGGATAAATTCAACGCCGTCGAAGAGCCGGTGCTCCAGACTGTCGAACAATGTTTTTTGAACCTGCTTTGCCTGTTGCCAGAAATTCTCTCCCGCCTCGTTGTCGATGGCCAGGATGATGAGAGAGGTGAAATCCCCCACAATCTTATGAACATCTCGATGAAAAGGATAGCGGTTGAACACGGTCAAATTCAACGCCAATCGTGGTTGGTTACTCCAAAGGCCCAACACATCGGCGTATACCGCAGCCAACAATGCAGA
>JAHELQ010000445.1 GCA_024644125.1 Candidatus Aminicenantota bacterium
TAGAGAGGATCGATACACTATCAGGGAAAGGCGAAGACATATTCCAGGTGGATATCTGCCTTTTGGAAGACGATGAAGCTTGCCTCGAAGCTCTTGATAAAGCGGGATATCAACAAGATCCCGATGTTCTCGATACCTGGTTCTCTTCCGCTATCTGGCCCCACTCCACTCTTGGTTGGCCTGAACCGGAAACCGCCGACACCGAAGGCGGCGCTCCCATGGCGAAAGGAAACGAAGGCGACAACACTCTGAACTATTATTACCCGGGTTCGTGCCTTGTAACCGCCCGCGATATCATTACCCTCTGGGTGGCCCGCATGGTGATTACCGGCTTTTACAATATGGGCGACATACCATTTTCCGATGTGTTCATCCATGCCAATATCCTGGACGGCAAAGGCGAGCGTATGAGCAAATCCAAAGGCAACGGGATCGACCCCGTGGATATCATCGAGGCTTACGGAACAGACGCGATGCGGTATGTGCTCTGCGACATGCAAACTGGAAACCAGGATATCCGGTTACCGGTGACCGCCATCTGCCCTGCTTGCGGCAATCACAATGAGTTGGCCGTCAGCAAACACGGCAAGAGTGTGTTTACTTATATGTGCCTGTCGTGTAAACAGGAATATGATGTTCTGGGAACAATGCCGGGTATTCCTTCCGCCCGCCTGATCAGCGAACGGTTCATGGAAGGGAAGAAGTTCTGCACCAAACTCTGGAACACCGCGCGCTTCGCCCTTGGCAATCTGGAAGACACCACCGAAGGCGCCATCGGCCTCGATCAACTGGAATTGGAAGACCGTTGGATTCTAGCGTCGCTAAACAAGGCGATCATCGCCGTGTCGCGTGGATTGGAAGAATACAACCCCTCTGTCGCGCTAGGCTCTGCCCGCGATTTTATGTGGGGGCAACTTTGCGATTGGTATCTCGAACTCATCAAGCCGCGATTGGCGGGAGAAGGCGATTCAGCCGGAATTGCCCGCAGGGTATTGGCCTATTGCCTTGATAAGACGCTACGCATGCTGCATCCATTCGTTCCATTTATCACTGAATTCCTATGGCAACAATTGAAAGAGCAGGTGCCGGTATTGGGTTTGCCCGGTCTTAGCGTGGATGAAGATGATATAGAGCTCCTCCTGAAGGCTCCCTGGCCCAAACCCGAAGTCCGGCTCGACAATCCCGAATTATTGTCGGTGTTCGCCGATCTCCAGGCCGCCACCAGCGGAGTTCGGGAAGTGCGTTCCACCCAGCAGGTTTCGCCGAAGCAAGAGCTCGAAGTGACCATCAAACCGCCGCAAGAACGCGCCGCGGATCTAAAGGCCCAGGCCCATGTCATTCAGAGACTGGCCAATATCAGCGAACTGCACATCGACGGCGCGGCAAAACGTCCCCGCGGCGCTGCGTCGCGGGTAGTGGGAGATTTGCAGATCTTTGTCCATGACCTAATCGACGATGACGCGGAGCGAAATAAACTTCAGGCCGATCTGGAAAAAATCCAGGCGGGTATCAACGGCAACCGGGCAAAATTGTCGAACGAGAGTTTTGTCTCGCGGGCTCCAGAAAAAGTGGTGGAGCAACACCGCCAGCAATTGGCCCGACTGGAATTGCAAGAGCAATCGATCATCCAGGCATTGGAAGACCTGGCTGAGAATTGATCTAAAAATTTAGAAGCGATCGATATAAAACGAGGGACAGCTCACGGGCTTTCCTTCGTTATCCTTCTCATCGAAGGAAGTTCGTAGTAATTGTCAGTGATTGAATATAAAAGGAAAAAGGAAGCTAGAGGTGATCCAATGGTATTTTTTGGTGGAAAGAATGCACTATTTTGCGTAATATTCTTATATTTAATTTCTTGCTCCTGGTGGTTGCCCGGAAAGGACCTGGAATTCAAGAAATTTGAAAATCTGTCCATGCAAGATGGTCTCTCCCATAGTACAGTTTCCTGCATTGTGCAAGATCGGTATGGTTTTTTGTGGTTTGCGACACAAGATGGGTTGAATCGCTATGATGGATATGAATATAAAACTTTTTACCATGATCCCGGTAATCCCAATAGCCTCAGCAACAATGGATTGATTTGCCTAATGGAAGATCATGCCGGAAATATCTGGGTGGGAACCTCAGCCGGAGGGCTGAATAAGTTCGATCCGGTGACAGAAACGTTTACATGTTATAAATCCGATCCGGGAAATCCCAAACGTTTGCAATCGGATTATATTCGGGCGCTTCATGAAGATGAAGCCGGAAATATATGGGTTGGAGCGGAAACGTATTTACACCGAATGGATCCGAAGACCGGCATATTTCAAAGTTATCGATATCATGTTCCCCAATCCGATACCGTTAACCGGCGGGAGATCAGGGCTATTTTATCGGATGGCTCGGGAACTATTCTTGTGGGGGGGGCTCACATTGGAATGGCGCTATTCGATACCAAAACGGAGACATTTGAATATTTTTTCAAGAATCAGAATTCTCAGGGAGGATTGACGAGTGACAACATTAAATTCTTTTTCCCTGGCGTCGGCAATTCATTTTGGGTCGGAACCATAGGGAGCGGATTACTGAATTTCGACCGTACGACCAAACAATTTTCGTCCGCTTTTTCTAAGTATGGTGATAGTTCAAGGTCAGGAATATCTTATTTGTATGCTGGTTTCAAATCAACCTCTCGACCGGAAATTCTCTGGATCACCACGTCCAATGGCCTGGTCGAGTTTGATACCCGCGAGAACTGTGTGATAGATCACTTACTTGCGGGCCAGGGCAACAATTTAGAGACAAACGACCTGCTCGGTTTGCTGGAGGATCACGAGGGCAATCTCTGGGTCGGCGCCTACGGGAAAGGCCTCAACAAATATGTCAGAAAAAAGAGTACGTTCAAAGAATGGCTGAAATTCAAAGGAGCCGAAAATAACTCCAATAATAACATTGTTTTTTCCGCGTTTGAAGACTCGGAGGGCAACGTATGGATTGGGACGATGGGCGGCGGCATTGAGCGTTACGACAAAGCGTCGGGTAATTTTACCGTTTATCACTTTGAGCCTCGAGACAGCAATTCGGTGTGGAGCGATTTCATCCGCTGCATGTTTCTGGACAAGGCGGGCAATCTCTGGGCCGGCACTCATGGAAGTGGGCTCAATCTGCTGGATCCCAGGACAGGAAAATTCACCCGTTTTTTACATGAAGAAGGGAATCAAGAATCCTTGAGCGGAAATATCATCAATTGCCTTTATGAAGACCGGAACGGGATATTCTGGATTGGGACCTGGGGCTCCGGCTTGAATTCGATGGACAGAGAGAAAAGAACATTTAAGCGCTATTTTCGTGCCAATGGCCAGCCTTCGGAAATAAACATTCAAAGTATCAAAACGGTCAAAGAGGATCGTTGGGGAAATCTCTGGATCGGCACATGGGATGATGGGTTGATTTGTCTCGACCGAGAACGGAAGGCAAGCCGCCACTTTAAACACGATGACAATAATCCATATAGCATCAATTGTAATACTATTATTTATATCTATGAGAGTGATGATGGCAATCTGTGGTTCGGCACCGTAGGGGGAGGATTGAACCGCTTCGATAGGGCTACGGAGCGCTTTGAGTTTTTAACCACTAAAGACGGTTTGCCGAACAATATTGTATATGGGATTCTGGAAGATTCCGAGCATCATCTCTGGCTCAGCACCAATAAAGGATTGGCGCGTTTCGATCCTGAATCCAAAGGCGTCGAGGTGTTCAACATGGCAGACGGTCTCCCCTCGAATGAATTTAATACAGCCGCATGTTTCAAGTCACCGTCTGGTGAGATGTATTTTGGATCCACAAATGGTCTTGTCTCGTTCTTCCCTGAATCCCTTCAAAGATCGACATTTGTGCCACCGGTGATATTTACCTCCTTTAAATTACTGAACAGGGACATTGAATTAAAACGTTCAATCTCCCAATTGAAAGAGCTGAAACTCTCTTACAGCGACACTTTTTTAATTGAATTTGCCGCTCTCAGTTACGCCAGCCCCGCCAAAAACCAGTACGCCTACAAACTATCCGGCCTTCAAGACGAATGGGTGCCTTTGGGCCCTAAACGGACATTGAACTTTGCCCACCTGGAACCCGGCTACTATGACTTGACAGTCAAAGGATCCAATTCCGATGGCGTGTGGAACGAAACCGGCGCCTCCATCCGCCTCATCATTACCCCGCCGTTCTGGCGAACCTGGTGGTTCAAGCTCCTGGTTTTGTTATCACTCACCTGCATAGCCTACTACTGGCACACCGTCAAACTCAAAAACGCCACATTAAAATTGAAGACCGAATCGGCGATGAACCGCCTCTACGCCCGCTTCAAAATTTCCGAACGCGAGCAAGAAATCATCAATCTCATCCTCAAAGGCAAAACCAACAAAGACATCGAGGACACGCTCTTCATCTCCATCAAAACCGTCAAATCCCACATCTACAACATCTACCGCAAAATGGGCGTCAAAAACCGCCTTGAACTCATCAACCTCATCCAAAAAACCCTCAAGGAATGAGCATGCTATTTTTTTGAACGCCAGAGAAAGATGGGGACAGGCGAAGCCGAAGCAGCATTCGTCGTCGAGAAAGATGGGGACAGGCGAAGCAGAATTCGTAGCATTCGTCGTCGAGAAGCACTTGATGAAAACTTCGATGATTAGCTGCGGCATCGCATCATCGGCATCTTTGATTCTACCAGGACTTCCGAACCGGGCTTCGGAAAATATTATCGAAAAAATCTCGAAAAACGGTTCAACCGGTTGAAATTCGTTTTTTGGGTGTGA
>JAHELQ010000046.1 GCA_024644125.1 Candidatus Aminicenantota bacterium
GCCGAAACGATGGGGTTTTGGCAGTCACGCCTTTTGCACATGGGAAGTGAACAAAAAAGAACATGTTCTGGACGCGTGCGCCGGTCCGCATATCGGACACGAAACTGTCTCGGAATACCTGGATGCGGTCATCGACCGGTACGCCCCGCTTTATCCTGACAAGAGGGAATCCCTCGGCCGCCCGGCGGAACCGAAAGATGTCTACAAATGCACCGGAATCACCGACGTCCACAGTATCACCTGTCGGGCGGGCCTTTGCAATGAATTACTGGATAAAGACAAACGGGTCGCCCGTTTCAAGCAAGAAACGAGGTTTGACGACTTTACGGCCATAAACTCCAATGCTCCGCTCAAATATGTCGAGTGCGATTGGGCCAATCCCATTTTGTGCCCCGCGATCGGCGCTTCCTGGACCATCAATCACCAACATGTCCGCGGCGGTTGCCGGTTCGCCATCAAAGAATGGAGTCTGTCGCAGGATCAAGAACGTCTCAAGATTCATATCTTCGTATCAACGCAAGATCTCGAAACAGCCAGGAACCAATTGCTGAGCATCATATCCTCTTCGCCCCTGCCGACAATCCCTTTCAAGAGAAAAGAGACCGGCCCGTTGGGGGATTTCCACGTAACTGCCCATCAAAAGGAGCTCTGGCTCTACCACAATGTCTGCTTTCTGGTGGAATCCTATCTCTCCCACATAAACCTCGAACCTATCTGCCAATGGTTGCAACAGCAGGCAGCCACCCATCTGACAGGCACTCTCACCGGACTCCCGGCGTTTGCCGATCAAGAAACCGATCCGTTGTATATCATTATGAAAAACCGGCAAACTCAAAAACTTACGGTATTTCCCCAATCGGTAGATCCTAAAGAACCCCTGTTGCTCGAATATTTCATCGAAAACAGTATAGTGCAAATTTCTGCGGAAACAGCCCCGGCACCGGAGGACCCTACGCAGGCGTATTCGCTGACACTCAAAGCCCTGTCGCCCGGTCTCACCGACATCAACCTCTTCCTGGTGAACCGCAGAAACCTCTTGTGCTCCCAGGGCGTTAGGGTCTATTGCGAAGTGGACGACAATACACCGTCATAATCTGCCGTTATCGAGAATCGACATGAACATTTCAAATTTAGCCGTCATCCTGACCGACGATTGCAACTTCGATTGCTCCTACTGCCGCATACCAAAACAAAAAAACATCATCGCCCCCTCGACATTGCAAGCGGCCATCCCCTTCTTCATGCGACACATGGTAGAGACCGCCACCATAACATTCTTCGGCGGCGAACCATTGCTGGAGTACGAGCTCATCCGCTACGCCGTCTGCTTGTTCAACGATGCCTCCTCGCCGGAACACCCCGCCCCCGCCTATTCCGTCACCACCAACGGCAGTCTGCTGACCGGAGATATGCTCGATTATTTCGACGGCCACGCGTTTTCCTTGCTATTGAGTTATGACGGTGACGCCCACGACGACTGCCGCAAGCGGGGAAGCAATGACATTGTGGAGGCTGCGCTCAAAAAAATTCAACATTACCCCAATATCAAGCTCTCCACCAATAGCGTCTTCACCCCAGAAACAATCGGCAAGTTGTCATCTTCCCTCATCCGCATCGCGGAGCTGGGAGTGGCCGATATCGAGTTCAGCCTCGACCAATTGGCCCCCTGGAGCGACGACTCGCTCAACACCCTCGCAGAAGAACTCGATCGCCTCATCCGATTCACCACTTCCTTCAACCGGACGCACGGCCGCATCCCATTTGCCGAGTTCCGTTCGCCCGCCGTAGAAGAAGATGGACTCTTCGCCTGCGGCGGCGGCAAAAACCGCATGGCCATCGCCCCGGACGGCCGCGTGTGGGGCTGCACCCACTTTCATGCGTATTTCAAAACCAATCCCAACGACGATGGCGTCTCGAGCTATTGCTTCGGCCTCCTCGACGATTTCATCGCTACCTTCGACTCCCATTACCCAACCATCCTGCAAAACCACGCATCCCTGCGCCAGGATATGTTCCATTCGGGCGACAAATTCTGCTTCCTCTGCGATAACGTCAACCAATGCAAAATCTGCCCCGTCTACGCCGCCCGCGCCACTGGCTCCATAGGCGACCTCCCCCCCTGGATGTGCCGCATCGCCGCCATCATGAACACCGCCAAATCCACAGACCTCTAGACAATCCCATTCGATCCCCGGGCCTTCCCTTAAAGAGGCACACGCCCATCAGAGCCCCATTCCTCCCAAAACCACGTATCCCCGGGAAGCCCACCCACCGGCGCCGGATCAAAATCCTGCCGTTTCACCCGCATCAACGGAATTCCGGTAAAGCGAAGCGCTGTTAGCTTCATTGCCCACGGATTCCGCAGCTACATTTCCCGGAGATACGGCGCCCAATGTGACTGAATTACCACGCGATGTGCGTTTCGCGACACATTGTACGCATGTCGCGCCACACGGTTGACAAACCGCGACACACGCCCTTCATTCTGCGCCACCCACCGTTCCGTTCCCGGCACCCGCCGTTCGTTCCGCGGCACCTGCCGTTCGGCCGACGCAATACTTCCCGCAACCCGCGCCCCGATCTCCTCGATCTGCGACACATTCACCGCCATCCGCGACACGAAACCCGGCAAATCCGGAATTCCCCGCGAATTCTGCTTCGCCTGTCCCCATAGATTTTGTTCGGGGTAATATTTTTGGGCATACAAATTTTGTTCACTTTCTAGTATAATAAAAACACGAAATATTTTTAAGGAGATTGTAAATGACCCAGTTAGAAAAGCAAAATATGGCTAAAAGCATCTCGACTATCGAGAACTTCATTCATTCCCTTTCCTCCCAGGAATTGTCCCCCGAAACCAAAAGGAGGAAACTTGAGGCCCAGACAGCATTGCGTCACCTTAGCAACATTGGTAAGTCTACGGAAAATCCTTCAAATGCCGTATGTCATAACTGTAATGGGAACCAGAGATAACTAATCTCAATCCAATTATCACGAAAAAGAAACCACACAATTCTTTTTTCTGTTCATGTTATGGTTAGACGAATAGCTGCCTGCGCATTTATTATCCTTCTAGCTTTTGCTCTTAATTTGGATGCACTTGATCCACAAAAGGCAATCACCAAGTTCAAGAGAAATACCTGGAATCATGAAAGCGGCCTACCTCAATCCTCAGTGTTGACTATTGAGCAAACCACCGATGGTTACCTCTGGTTAGGAACGTTAGAAGGTCTTGTGCGCTTTGACGGGTTGAATTTTACAATATACAACCGCGAAAACACACCCGAATTGAGGGACAACACCATTACCGCACTCTACGAGACATCTGACGGTTTATTGATCATTGGAACAGCCGCCGAGGGTATTTACAGTTATGATTCCGGGAGATTCAGTCAAATAACAAAAAATCTCCCCGAAAATCTAAAGAAAATCAGCGTATTGTTTGAAGACCGTAAAAAAAATCTCTGGATAGGGACCGACAATATCGGCCTGGTCTGCCAAAATAATGGCTGTTACACTATGTATACGACTGCCGATGGTTTGCCTAACAATAAAATTCGCTCCATCACCCAGGATTCGCGGGGCATTCTTTGGATATTGACGGAGTTTGGGTTATGCCAGATAAACCTTGATGCCAATCGCCCGGTGAATACCATACCTATCCGCAGCATTCCAATCGCGATAATCGACATAGGCGAGGAGATGTTGATTGGCTCTCAAAGCGGGATCGCCAGCATCAAAATATCATCCGACAAACCTATCTTTACCGAAAAATATAACATTGAATTGTCGGTCAAATGTATGGTGGAAGACCGGGATTACAATCTCTGGGTCGGAACCGACGGTGGGGGGTTGATACGCATACTCAAGGATGTGATCACGACCTATACGGCAGAAGATGGCCTGGCCAGCAATTTTATTCATTCGCTGTTTGAAGACCGGCAGGGCAATCTCTGGATCGGAAGTCTTGGCGAAGGGTTGTTCCAATTGAAAGACACCGATTTTGGAGTCGTTTCAACCAAAGAGGGTCTCTCACATGACGTGATCGGCGATATCATCGAAGATCGTTTTGGAAATGTATGGGTCGGAACTAAGGGTGGCGGCGTCAACCGGCTAAAGAACAACAAGGTCGATTTTGTTTTAAACATCAAAAATGGATTAAAAAGCGATGTCGTTTACTCTTTGATGGAGGAATCGGCTGGAGCTATCTGGATTGGAACCGACTCGGGACTTTATCGATACCAAAAAAACTCAATGACGGCGTATACAACAAAAGAAGGCCTCGCTCATAATCAAATTTTTCAGATAATAGAAGATAAAGAGGGCACGATTTGGGTTGTGACAAAGGACAAGATCAATCTCCTAAAAAACAATCGTATTTCAGAATATATACCTCCCAAAGAATTGACTCAAAAAAATATCCAATACATTTACAAATGTAGCGATGGGAGTTTCCGGTTTGTCATACAAAATGGAGGAATTTGTTCATTGGAGGGAAACCGGACGACATTCTACGATGAAAGCACGGGACTGGTTCAAAATGAAGTCGAGAGTATGTATGAAGACCGGGTAGGAGTGGTGTATTTCGGAACCCGGGGCGGGATGAGCCGGATTGAGAAGGGGAAGATCACCAATTTCACCACGCAAAGTGGGTTGCTGGAGAACCAAGTCCGCCATATCATGGAGGACCGTTTCGGCTATTTGTGGTTGTCGGGCCGCCTGGGGATCTACCGGATCGCCCGGCAGGAGGTAGATGATTACGCGGCGGGTCTCATCGACAGGATTCATCCGATGACGTTCGATCAGTCGGACGGGATCGAGCAGCCCTGGTGCGAGTCCGGTATCGTGGCGCGGGACGGAAAATTGTGGTTTACCTCCTATAAGGGATTGGTGATCATTGCCCCGGAAAAGGTCGGAAGCCATACGTCCACTCCGCCGCGGGCCATTATCGAAGTCATGAACGTGAATGGTTCGCCCGTGGATATTTATCAAAAAGGGGAAATTCTCACCCTCCCGCCGGGGAAAAAGAGGATCGAATTCGTTTATACCGCGCCCTCCTTCTACAAGCCCCAAAAGGTGAAATTCCACCACAGATTGATCGGATACGAGAAAGACTGGGTGGAAGTGGGGACAAACCGGAGCACCTTTTACACCGGCCTCGGCCCGGGCCGTTACACATTCGAAGTGGCGGCCAGCAATCCTCAGGGAATCTGGAGCCCGGAATCCGCCACTCTCTTGTTTGATATCAAGCCCTTCTTCTACCAGACCATCTGGTTCATCCTGGCTATGGCAGCTTCCATCCTGTTGTTGACGGTCTTCACCTACAAGCTGAGAACCCGGCAATTGCGGAACCGCGAAAAAACGCTCAGTTCTCTGGTGGAATCACGCACTCAGGAATTAAGGCAATCCAACGCCATTATCGAAGCCAAGAATCAGCAATTGGAAAAGCAGTCGGAAAAGCTCAAAGAGATGGACCGCATCAAATCCCGTTTTTTCGCCAACATCTCACACGAATTCAGAACTCCTCTCACTCTCATCTTGGGGCCGTTGGAGCGGCGGCTCTTTGAAGCCGGCGATGATCACGATCTGGAAGAGCTGGAGATGATGCTCCGCAATTCCCGTCGCCTTCTGTCTTTGATCAATCAATTGTTGGACCTGGCTAAACTTGAAAGTGGCGGCATGGGGTTGCAGGCGTCAAAGCAGGACATCGTTGCATTTACCAGAGGGATTGCGCAATCATTCGATTCATTGCTCGTCCAACAACGTTTGAAGCTTGAAATCGAGGCGGCCGAAGAGAGCATCCTCATCTATTTCGACGGGGAAAAAATCGAAAAAGTCATTTGCAACTTACTTACAAACGCAATCAAGTTCACCCCCTCGGGAGGAACCATCACATTCATCCTGTCACGGGACACAGGAAGCACTGAATCATTCCCTCGAGGTTTGATGAAGCTCATTGTCCGCGATACCGGATCGGGAATCCCGGAGAACCAACTCCCATACATATTCAACCACTTCTACCAGGTCGAAGGGATCTTCTCCCACCTTCAAGCAGCCAAAGGTTCGGGCATTGGCCTGGCGCTGGTCAAGGAACTAGTAGTGCTGCATCGCGGCGATATCGCGGTCAAAAGCACACCCGGGGAGGGAACGGAGTTTGTTGTAAGGCTGCCTTTGGGGACGGATCACCTGAAACCTGAAGAGATGATTCAGGCAATTCCAGGCGACGTTCAGGCCGGAACAGACAATAGTATTTCAGAAGCAATCGATAGCGGCAAACAGTCATCCTCCGCTTCAAAAGAAACCACCGCCCGGGAAGAGAAGGATCTCATCCTGGTGGTGGAAGACAATCCGGACGTGCGGCTCTATATCCGAAAAGCGCTGGCGCCGATGTACTGCGTCGAGGAGGCGGAAAACGGTGCAACGGGCATCGACCTGGCCCGACGGCTCATTCCCGACTTGATCGTCAGCGATGTGATGATGCCCGAGACCGACGGCTATATATTGTGTGAAACATTAAAAAAGGACATTGCCACCAGCCACATCCCCATCATCCTCCTGACCGCCAGAGCGGCGGAAGAGAATGTCGTCGAAGGATTGGAGACTGGAGCGGACGATTATGTCACCAAGCCCTTCAACACGCGGATTTTGCTCACCAGGATCAAAAACCTCATCCGGCTGCGCAGGGATTTGCAGCAAAACATCCAACAAGAGCTGATTCTTCAACCGGAGAAAATCGCAGTCAATTCAATCGACCGGGAATTCATCAAGGAACTGAAACATAGTCTCGAAAAAAACATCGCCGACCCGGAGTTCGGAGTAGACGACCTGGCACAGGCTCTGTTCATGAGCAGGGCCACGCTCAACCGCAAAATCAAAGCCATCAGCGGCGAATCCACCAATCGTTTCATCCAGTCCTTCCGGTTGAAACGGGCGGCGCAATTATTGGAAGAACATTTCGGCAATGTGACGGAAGTGGCCTTCGCGGTAGGATTCTCCAGTTCCGCTTACTTCACCAAATGTTTTAAAGAACAATTCAACCAGCTCCCCAACCAATACGGCTCCTCTCCCCTCGACTTATAGATCTTTCTCTTGAAGACTGTTTTTGATATAATTCCCAAAATGGAACTGGATTCAAGAATAAAAGAAAATTTTTTGCTGTCGTTCCTGAGCTATTGGGGCTGCTGGATGAACGATATCAAACGTATTCACCGGGGTATAGACGGCTTTCTCGAAACCCTCGAAACCAGCAGCTTGCTGGAGAACAAATACTCGTTGACCTGGGGACCCGCGGTTCACCAGGACGAAGCCCAGGCTCACAACGACGCGTTACTGTTCGCCGTACAATGCGAGAACGAACTCACCATCGTGATTCGCGGCACCAGCATTTTTTCCCCCTCCACAATGATTCTACAAGATCTTCTCATCCGGCAAAAGATCCCCTGGAAATCGTTCTTCCCCCAGTTACGGGATATCCCGGAACACGCGCAAATATCCGAAAGCGCCTTCAGAGGTCTCATTTTACTCACCCAATTGGAAAGCCAATCATCCAACCAGGCTGCAACCGAAGCCATCTTGCCTTTCGTCCAGAAGCTCATCATGGAAAATCCAGAGATCACGATCAATGTTACCGGCCACAGTCTCGGCGGTTGCCTGGCCGCGCCCATGGCCCTCTGGCTGGCGGATTCATTGAAGTCCCTTCTCCCCGACCACACAATCCCCACCATCCGCACCTTCGCATTCGCCGGCCCCACTCCCGGCGACAATGGCTTCAACGACTATTTCGAGTCCCGGCTGCCCAATTCCTACACATCGTACACAAACACACTGGATCCGGCCCCCTATGTCTGGGATATGGACTCGATCGCCCAACTTCCGGACCTCCCCTATTTCAAAAAACAAGATGACAAAGAACTAATATATATTGCCGCCCAAATGGCCGCCGGCATGGATTATAAAAGAATGCCGGGCGACCTCGAAGGAGAGGGGGAACTATTGAAATTTTCCCCATTTCTGCTGCAAGCGGTCTGGCAGCACACCATCGAGTACTTCATCCTCCTATTCGGCAAAAAGGAGACCGCTAAATTGATGCTCATCTTCGATAAATTCATCGTCAAGCTTTTTGGCAAATTCATTGCCCGCAGCATCTGGCCCAAACTTTTAGCGCAAAAGGGTCTGAAGGAATAATCGCGCCTCGTGATTGAATTGTCCCATATTTTGACCTGATTTTTATAGCGAACAAAATCTCTATCCGCTAAAATACCTTCTGCATTCTGCATTTTACACATTTAATTTTTAGTTAAAATTTTTTTTGGAGGAAAAAAGAATGAAATCAGGCGACAGGACAATCAAAAGAATTTTTATCAGCGATTTACACATGGGGGACGACCGGAGCCTCACAACCCACAGCCCCGAGTACCCATATTGCTACGGCTGGCTGAGGGACGACGACCAGGCCAAACGCATCACCATGCTGGCGGATTTTTTGGAATACCTCATCGCCACTCCGGCAGCATGCGACGAGCTCGTCATCCTGGGCGACCTGTTCGACCAATGGGTATGCCCGGTGGCGTTCGAACCCACCACATACGACCGCATTGTCAACCAAACCAAACAAAACGAACGGATCATCGTCAATTTACGCAAAATCGCATCCCCCGATTGCCCCATCGCCCTTTACTTTGTCCCGGGCAATCACGACATGTTGACCCCGCGGTCATTTATGGAAAAGAATTTCCCCGGGATCCAGTTCATCGGCGAAGACAACATCGGCGTCTTCCAGCAAGACACCATCGCCGCCGAGCATGGCAGTCAGTACACCCTGTTTTGCGGCCCCAATCCCGGTATGGGCGGACGACTCCCCATCGGCTTTTACATCTCCCGCGCCGCCGCCAATAAAAAGGCCGCCACCGGAGGCGACGACATCGACATCGTGGACGCGCTCGAAGCAGTCATTCACGATTTTTTCAAAGACATCATCTCCTTCTACATGACCGGGATGAAAGAGATCTACGAAGCAATCGCCAAGGGCATGGAGCTGGCGCTCGACACCCCCATCGTGATGAACGGGCTCAATTGCGTTCACGACGCTCCCACCGTCGAAGAGGTGGCAGACGCTTACGCAGATCTCTGGAAACGTTGGGAACGCCGCCGTCCGCAAGGAGTCAGCGCTCTCCAGGCCATGATGAACGAGCTTTTCCATCTCCACGGTGTCGCCGAAAAACACTATTTCGAGCCGAACACAGCCAAAATCGTCGTATTCGGACACACGCACAAATACATGACGAGAGGTTATCACCGTATCGGCGACGACCTCCATCCGGCCCTATTGGGAGGACATTGCGATTACATCTACGCCAATTCCGGCACCTGGATCAACGACCACCCCTATTGTTCCTACGTCCAGACGGAACTCAACCCCGGGGATAACAAACACTACGTACGCCTGCTCCGCTACGAATCGCAACAAAATCCCGCAATCCCCCTGGCGGACGAGAAATACATCACACTGGCCTGAATATCTGGATGGAAACACCTGAAGCCGTTATCTACCGTCCATGGATAGCGGCCATCCCCCGTCAAATTAATTCATAGATAATTTTTTTAAATTATGTGGAAAATAAAATTTCATTGGGATAAAATATACTCTGAGACACAGGCCAAAAACCAAAGACAATACCAAGGAGGAGAACATTGTCCAAATCAAGCTCAAAGAATGATCAGCACAAATTCATTATAAGAAAATCACTCACGGCTCGTCAGGCTTTAGGCTATTATGCGTCTATTACTATTAGTGGCGACAGAGGAATGAAACCGCTTGATGAGAAGATATTTGAAAGTGAAATCGACCTCGATGAGCCTGTAGTAATTACAGTTACATGCCATGCCGAAGATGAGACTCAGAAACCAAAATGGCCCGAAAATCTCTATATTTCGACACATAGCACTCAAGACGCAGACAATGAAACAATATCTTTTCAGGGCTTGTTCAATTGTGAAATAGTGGATGGCTATAAAATCCACCCATTTGACAAAAAGCGAAATCATTTTCGCCTGCGAATTATACGGGGGAAAAAGCAAATTAGTGTCGGCCCGCCCACAGATGTACCCACGACTACGATCACCATTGGAGACGAACCGCCGGATGGCATTGGTGGAAAATAATTCGATATAACACCGCCGATCGTCATGCGCTTAGAGAATGAAGAATATACACTTCCTCAAAATATTCCTGATCCTGGTCGCCGTCGGGCATCCATTCACATTGCGCGGCGGCCTTCCGTTCACCACATATTACAATTCTCAACGTTGTGACTTCCAGCCGCAGAGTTGGGAGATCATTCAAGATAGCCGGGGAATCATCTACGCCGCCAACCTGGGAGGATTGCTGGAATTTGACGGAGTTACATGGAGGACCACCCCCATACCGAATCACACGGTACGGTCCATCGCCATAGCGGACGATAAAACCCTCTTTGTCGGTGGGCGGGATGAAATCGGTTTCTTCTCGACCGGGCCGTTTGGCGCTCTACACTACAACACACTGAACGACGATTTGCCTCCCAGCCTGCGGAACTTCGGAACCGTCTGGGGAACGCACGCCACACAGCAAGGGATCTATTTCTGGACCACCAAACATCTTTTCCGCCTGGACCGCAAAACCGGCCGGATAAAAGTCTGGAATTCCCGGGGAGTATTTTCCGCCTCGTTTGTCTACGCCGATGAATACTATATCCGCGATAACGCCATCGGGTTCATGAAAATAGTGGGAGATTCCCTTCGCTCCGCAGAAGGAGGGAAAATATTCGCCGCGAAAAAATCATTCGCCCAAGTCCCATTCTCCGGGAATAGTCTCCTGACCATCACGCGGGACGGAATGTATCTGTACGACGGCGAGACCGCCTCCCCCTACCCGACAACCGTCGATCACCTACTGAAGAATTTGGAGGTCAATTGCGGCACCCGCCTACGGAATGGGGACATCGCCCTGGGCACGCGACTCGGCGGCGTCTTGATTCTCACCCCTGACGGTGGTCTCGAAGAAGTTTTCGATAAATCCGCCGGGCTCCCGGACAATATGATCCGTAATGTTTTCGAAGACCGGCAAGGCGCACTATGGCTCGCCATGGACAAAGGGATCGTCAAAATCGAATACGCCTCCCCCTTTAGAACCTTCAACGACCAGAATTACAATCTACCGGGAATCGTTCTCTCCGTCGTCCGTCACGGAAGCGATGACACGATTTTCGCCGGAACCACCACCGGCCTGTATATTCAAAAGCCAGACGGCACATTCCGTTCGGAGCCGAGAATCAGCGGCATTGTCTGGTCCCTGTTGCCCACCGACGACAGTCTCCTGGCGGGAACCAACCGAGGGATTATCCAATTGGCAGGTGGATCGGAAAAGCCAGTTTCCAATTTCCCCACCTATGTGTTGATCCGGTCCGGCAGCGACGCGAACCGCATTTGGGCCGGCACGCAATGGGGGCTCATATCTTTGAGAAAACATTCCACAAGTGGCCTTTATAGAGAAGAATACAAATTCGACAAGATTCAGTCGAACATCCATTCCATCGTGGAAGACAACGACGGTTCTCTATGGATCGGGACATTGACCCAGGGGGTGGTCTACGTCACATGTTCCCGTCCATTATCTCCCCACGGCATCGCGGTCACCCAGTACAACCAAACCCATGGGCTCCCTCCAGGGGAAATCCACGTATTCCCTGTAACCGGGCGGACAGTGTTCGCGACAGCCCAGGGGATATTTGAATTCAACCGGCGACGCCAATCCTTTGTCCCATTTTCCACGCTTGGAGATAGATTCGCCGGCGGCCCCAACGGAGTCAGTGTTTTTCGCCTGGCTGAAGCCGCCGACAAACAGATCTGGATCCACTCCTTAAAAAAAAATTTCCGGGCCATCCCTCAAAAAAACGGGCCATACAGATTGGAAGAAAAAGTATTCCTCCGCTTACCCTTCGACCAGGTGAACGCGATCTTCCCGGATCCTGGTCACGGCAAAACCTGGTTTGCCGCGGTCAACGGCTTGATATCCTTCGATACTACTCGCGAAAAGAACACAGATACACCCTTCGACGTGATCATCCGCAATATCTCCATCAATGGAAAACCTCATTCCCCATCGACCGTTCCCTCATTGGAATACAACGACAGGAACTTGCTGTTTCAGTTCGCCGCTCCGTTCTTCGAGTCTGAATCCAAAACCGAGTATCGCTGTCTCCTGGAAGGGTATGATAAAGACTGGTCGCCCTGGGAAAAGAAGACAGAAAAAAATTACACAAACCTCAATCCCCGAAGGTATTCGTTCAAAGTACAGGCCAAAAATATCTACGGGACAATCAGTCGGGAGGATTCATTCAATTTTAAAATACTATCTCCATGGTATCTGACCTGGTGGGCGCTATTATCATACATGCTGACCGGCCTGTCCACCATATACCTGGCGGCGATGTGGCGATCGAGGCATCTAGTCAAAGAGAAGCGACAGCTCGAACAAATCATCGGCCAACGGACCAAAGAAATCCAGCAGAAAAACATCCAGTTGGAAGAGATGGACCGGATCAAATCCCGCTTCTTCGCCAACATCTCCCACGAATTCAGAACCCCCCTCACCTTGATCATGGCCCCATTGGAGAGAATGATCTATGAGCCTCACCTGGAACCGTATATCGGTGACCTGCGGATGATGGACCAAAATAGCCGGCGACTCCTCAATTTGATCAATCAATTACTCCAGCTTTCCCAATTTGACAATGGCACCATGAAACTAAAGGCTTCATGCCAAAATATCGTACCGTTCCTGAAAGGGATACTACACGCGTTCGACACTCTCGCCGCCCAAAGGCAGCAACGCCTGTCGTTCGTTTGCGAAGAGGCTGTAGTCGACGTCTATTTCGATTCCGAAAAAATGGAAGAGGTGGTAAACAACCTCCTGTCCAACGCCATTAAATTCACCCCTCCCGGAGGGGCCATCTCAGTTTCGATTCTGGCGCAACCGGACCACATCGACATGACGGTCCGGGACACCGGTCCAGGAATACCCCGGGAAGAAGTGTCATTGATTTTCGATCGATTCTACCAGACAAACAGTACCTACGAACATCACCGCCAGGGCTCCGGTATCGGCCTGGCCATTGCCAAAGAGATCGTCGAGCTCCATCATGGAGAAATACTCGCCAGGAACCGCGATGGAATTCCAGGCGGAGCGGAAATTGTCGTCCGGTTACTTCTGGGCAAAGATCATTTATCGCCGGAAGAAACCATTCCACATTCCGAAGCAACCTGGAAACTTCAGGAGAAAACGACCCTCGATCTAACGGAACCCCTTCACGAAAACGAAGATGTCCCAGGATCCTCCACAGACATACTGGACAAGGACATTGTATTGGTGGTGGATGACAATGCCGACATGCGGCGTTTTATCCGCGGCGCCCTCGAACCCACCTATACCGTCATCGAAGCGGGAAACGGCGAACTGGGTGTGCGAAAAGCCGGGGAAACCATCCCGGACTTGATCCTCTGCGATGTCATGATGCCGGTGATGGACGGATGCGAAGCCACCAGGCTCTTGAAAAACGACAAAGCCACCAGCCACATCCCCATCATCCTGTTGACCGCCAGGGCAGGGGAGGAAAACGTCCTGGAAGGCCTGGAAACCATGGCGGACGATTATATCGTCAAACCTTTCAATACCCGTTTGCTTCGCGCCCGCATCAAAAACCTCATCACCTTGCGCCGCCGTTTACAAGAAACCATTGGTTCGGAACTAACGTTCCCCACCTCAAAAATCAAAATCTCCCCCATCGACAGAGAATTCCTGGATGACCTACGGGAAATCATCGAGAAAAACATCTCCGACTCCGAATTCAACGTCGAAGAATTGAGCCGCAAACTCTATCTCAATCGCGCCACAGTCTACAGAAAAATTCAGGCCCTCACCGGCGAGACGCCCACGGAATTCATCCGCTCCTTCCGCTTAAAACGGGCCGCCGAGCTACTAAAAAACAATTCCGGCACAATCCTCGATGTGGCGCTGGAGGTCGGATTTTCCAGCGCCAACTACTTCACCAAATGCTTCAAACAAAAATTCAACCACCTCCCATCAGACATTCACCATACAACCGACAAACGGCATTAATCGCCCGCGAACGACACCCCAACGCAACCGTCAGTGGCTACGGTCACGTCGGTTGGACTGTGAATCCCCCCGTATCCATGAATTCGAACCTGAAAGGCGACTTCACCTATATGACGGTAATGCCGAAAACCACCCATATTCTGGTTGTGGCCACCGGTTACCCCGTAGTCAAGTGGCCCACTAACGCCGGTGTCGGACCGATCATTCCTACCAACACAAATCTGCGTATGGTTCTCAGCGACGACTGGAAAACCGGAACAGCGAATTTCAGCTTTACTGACAACGATGGGAAATGGCATGAAGTGAACGACGCTCCTGCCACACTCATCACATGCTTCGAATAAGAATCACGTATCCAATGGAGCGTCAACCTTAAGCATACAGTGAACCGGGGCCGCGCCCCCCTCTTATCATAAAGACGGAGGCGCGGTCCCGGCCCTATCTATCCTTCCCCCAAACTCTCCACCTGAAAAGCCAACCGGTCCCTCATCCGTGGTTCTGGTCATTTTGATCGACCAACCGGGAAGCCCAGGCGGAATTTTTAGTACAGTGCCGTCGCCGGAACGGGCGACCGCGACATGGCCTTCCCCCGAATACTCGAAGTCCAGCCACCCCGGCAATTGGACCAGTGTATCCCGTTGCAAGCGACCGGGCCCGCTGACAACAGACACATGCAAATAATCACCGTCTGCTCCCAACCCCAGAGACACAGTGACAGAGCTGTTAAAACTGATCATGTGGGCCGTAGCGGAGCTGGAGTGATACACGTTGATATCCCTCCGCTCCGTCACCAACCGGTTCTCGATTATAAGCTTAACACCCTTGGCCATTTGTAAACGCCTTCCGCTTCATGTCTGCAACCAATGCTCTAAATTCAGATACTCTCGTGCAATGGGCCCCTTCAGAGAATATACCCATATTGGGATATCGCACCGACAAAAGCCCCTGCCCGGTCCAACGAAAATCGCGGTTGTCTCCCCTTGCCACAAGACCGATCACCTCGCCGCTCTCCCGATCAAACACCGGAGAACCGCTATTACCGGAATACACATCCAGATCCGCTACAAAATACCCGTCATGGACCCGATGGACACTCGCCCCCGGAGCGTATTTCAACGGCAAGCCGCAAGGGTGGCCGACGACGTAGATTGGTTGATGGCGAGCGATATCTCCATCAACCAATCGCGCCGCCGGCCGCCCTTTCACCGCGCGGTCCAGTTTCACCAACGCCCAATCGGACCGTTTCCCATCCCGTTGATACTCCTTCCTCACAATGTCCACACACTGATACACATCATCAGCGGACACCCGAGTCAAAGGAGTCCAGGCATCCATCATTCTGTAACCAAAGACAATACGCAAAGCCGAAAGGTTATGCGAGTTCACACAATGGCCGGCGGTGGCGATAATATCTTCCGCTACCAGAAAGCCGGTACAGAGCTTTCCCCGCGACACCGGTTGATGACGGAACGGCTCGTTGACATTCAGGTTGTAAGAACGCCCAAAATTCTTGACATCCAATTCCAGCATTCCCTCTTCCCCGGCAAACAAATGGGAACTCTCCCAAATCGACGCCACACATCCGACATTCTCCAGAACCAACCCATCCTGAATTTGCCATACATCCAACCGCTCATCACTCCCCCAAACGCCCCTGGGATTTTTTTGCTCATAAGTTAACGACACCAACTTCTGAATCAATTCAGCGTCGCTAAGCCCCGACAACGCCTCGTTGGGAGCCATTTCTTCCGCCACATCGTACACCGCCTCCACCTGCTTCATGATCGCATCCCGCTCCGGCGTCCCCTCGATATCGGAAAACACAAACCGCTCCCCATCGGGTACCCGCGCCCCCCTAACCAAAAGCTCCCGGTCCAACTCCGCCACCGTGAACTTATTAAACAAACCATTTCGACCCAACATATCGCCTCCTTTTAATCGTTGTTCCTACTGTCCCTTCCTCATGCCGAAACGCTCTTCCACTTCAGCGCCCAACCCCTTTCTTATGGTTCGTCGATCCCAACCGTGATATTGAGCGTTGTCGGAGTATTCGGCGGAGCCTCGTTCGGCGCCAGTTTTACCCGCCACTGAGAATTGGTCCTGTAACAAGAAACCGCCAGGTCGAGATCCGGCCTCACACTGAAAAAACATCCCTCGGTGCTCACCCCCTCCGGCGCATTCACCAGCAGAGCCACATCGCTTCCCCCCAGATACACCATATCTTCCATCCCGCTGCCGATGGTCACACTCAAATCATTGGTCCCATCAGCCAGTTGCCGGAACACCTGGATATCCTCTCCAAACACATTCTTCACATAAGCATTCGCTTGATCAGCCATCTTTTCCTCCTAAAATTATTTCACTAAAAGGCTACAACTATCAATCTGCAGCCCACACAGTTTTTATGGTAATGCGCTTCGCAAACCAATCTCCATTGTTTTTACCAAATGCCTTGATTTCCCTCTGCTGCCATTCCCCGATCCCATAGTGCCCAAACACAAAATCATCGATTCGTTCTGTAGTAACCACCAAAACGAATGTATCGACAACTTCCGGGATAGTCCGGTTGGGAATGAACAGCGCGTGCCCGTCGTCCAATATGGTTTCTTTCTCGCTATTCCATATCTCCTGGCATGGCAAAATAGTTCGAATCCCAAAATCAGGAGCAAAATAGAGTAGAGTAAAAAACAACACTCTATCGGAATGATTGCCAACCTTTATTCTATAGGGAATACCGCCCCGGGCGTCGCAACTTTCATCTAACTCCAGCAAAACCTCACCCGAACCAAGCTTCCGTTCCGAATTGTCTTCCAGCAACTGGCAAACTCCAAAATCAACCGCTCGAGAATCCAAACGCGAATGAGAATTGTCGAGCCGGCTTAATCTCTTCCATCGTTCGATTTTCATCAATTGCATGATCAGGAGTTGAGCATTTTCTTCGGAATATCCATCCAGCTCCAGTAAAGAACGACCAGTAGTTTGGTTTAAGATTCTGATATTTCCCTTCCGGCAACTCACCTTGAACTCCGGCGAGTTATCGTCCCTTGCAAAATCCACCAAAGATCCGCTTCTTTCCCGTCGCACCTCTTCCACCAGCTCTATGCCCGGTAGTTCGCCGCTGAGAGAGACCAAAAGCGGGGGAACCGGCAACTCCTCGATGATACCTTCGTAATCGTTTTTTTTATCTAACACACAACCATTCTCCGCAACAATCTCGCTCTCCTGAATACCGATATGGACTGCGCGAACAGATAAAGTCGAGCCCAATGAATTGGAATCGCCTCCAGGGCATTTAACTGAAAAACGAACCGGCGACAATGGATTCAGTAACAACCCGTGAATCTGACCGCAGCGAATGAACCATGCGTTATCCCGCTGAAAAACACTGTAGGTTTTGCCCATAGGCGGACTCCAACCATCCAGGAACCGATGATAAGCGCTCACACCTTCGTAGCATTCGAGTTGTGGATTCTGAATATTCTCACTCGACTGCACAGCAGACCTCAATCTCAAAAAAAGATCCGCATAGCTCATCCTCCCTCTGGATTCCCTCAAAATCCCACAGAGAAGACGAGAAAATATCCCACGATGATTACTGTCTTCCCACGCCTGCTCGGATTTCCCGCAACCGGCGAAAAACACCATTTTGACATTGGGAATAGAAATCCCATGCTTCACGTAATATCCATCCATGTAACTGGAGAGCGGCCTCTCCTTGTTGGACCGGCTCACAAAGCGCGCGCCCGCCCCTTCACTCGCGCCTTCCCTAACACCGGAACCGGAATGGCAACAATCGAAAGTGGCCAATATATGAGGATTCCGCCGGGCCACTTCCGCAAACAAGACCGCCATCTCCTTGTCCGCCAGGTCTAGCCCGCCTTCACTCCGGCTATCATAACAAACCAGAGACTCATGCATCCCATCCGGTTCGAATTCCAAAAATTCCTCAGGAGCTCTAGTCCTCGATCCATGACCGCTAAAGTGAAACCAAACGGCATCTTCCTCTCCCGCTCTACACAGGTGAGTGCGAAACAACCGGATGACATTCCCCCGTGTGGCCATTTCATCCACAAGCACCTCGACATTCACATCAAAATAACCCAGTCTCTCTTCCACAAACGCCCGAACATCCTCTACATCGGCCACACACCCCTCGAGCGCCGGAATCCCGGAAGGATATCGATTTATCCCCACCAACAAAACATATAGTTTTCGTTTCATCTCACCTCTCCTCACTCAAGAGTTAGCCCTTA
>JAHELQ010000446.1 GCA_024644125.1 Candidatus Aminicenantota bacterium
GGAGTTGTATTCGGAGATATCGATGCCGATACTGCATGCGATGGCGGGTACATCCTTGTACAAGCCGGTCAACGCGGCGCACACGGTGCCGGATTCGACCGCGCCTCTCTGTCCCAGGTTCTGTCCGAAATTGAGACCGGAGATGATAAGATCGGGGGGATTGGCCGACATGATGAGGCTGATTCCAACTTTTGCCGCGGTTACCGGTGTGTTGTCCACTGACCAAACACCGGAGGATTGTTCCAGTACTTCCAGCCAATCGACATCGACGACGGATGCGCCCTTGCCACTTTGATTTTCTTTCGGAGCCACGATGGTGACCTGGTGCCCCGCTTGCATGAGCGCTCCCCGCAACATCTGAATACCGATGGCATCAAAACCATCGTCATTGGTCAACAGGATGTTCAGCGGTCCTTCGGCCTGCGCCTTCATAGGCAGGCACACCAACATCAAAACCACCGCAAGACATACAATAAGAGTCGATTTAGTCTTCATAAAGACCTCCTTTTATTAACAAAATTAATGTCGCTAAACAAAATCCGATTTTCATTCCCAACTATTTCGAAAACAGGAGGCTGGCATTGATGCCGCCGAAGCCGAAGGAATTTTTGAGTACTGTTTCTATGGCGGCTGCGCAGGATGTTTTACCGGCGAACCGGCATTGGTTGTCGATGGGGGAATCAAGATTCAGGTTGGGATGGATGAAACTTTCGCGGAGCTGGATAATGGCGGCTATACTTTCCACCATTCCGGCGGCGGTCAGGCAATGGCCGGCCAGACTCTTGGTGGAGTTGATCCAGATGTTTTCCAGATGGCCGTCGAATACCCGCTTTATGGCGTTGACCTCGGTGTGATCCCCCAGCGGCGAGGATGTGCCGTGGGTATTGATATAACCGACATCCGACGCTTCCACTCCCGCTTGTTTCAGCGTAAGGGTCATCGATCTCACTTCGCCGTCCTCGCTGGGATCGGAGAGGTGATTCCCGTCCAGAGTCACCACTCCGGCTTGCAAAGTAGCTAGCGCTCTTGCGCCGCGTCGTTCGAAGGAGGATTCGGATTCAAGCACGATACAACCGCACGCCTGTCCATAGATAAAGCCTTCATGATCTCGGTCGAACGGCCTGCACGCCTCGGCCGGACTGTCCTTGAAGCGGCGTCCGCCCATCGCCCCAATATTGTGAAATCCCTGTAGCTCCATCGGGGACAGGTCCGCCATAGCTCCAATCACCAGGCACACATCCGCTTCGCTGTGCCGGATCGTTTGAAGTCCCTTGACCAGTGCCACTGCGCCGCTGGCCGACGCTCCCCCGACGGTGAACCCTTCTCCCTGGATGCCGAAGATATGGCTGACTGTGCCGACATGATCGGTGTCCATATAATGGAGAGGGTAGCGGGGATTCAAATAGGCCGGGTTATCGGTGAATTTCCGGTGCAGCCGGTAGGAATAATCTTTCGACAGGTTGCTGCCACCTACGATGAGTGCGATGCGGTGGGGAGCCGGCCGGTTATTGTGCAAACCGGCATGGCACCATGCTTCGAGCGCGGAGAGGGCGCTCAATTGGATGCCACGGGGAGCGCGCATGATACAGATACGCAACGCGCGAAGAAAGTCCTCTCCCAAAAAATTGTATTGCCGAATCAAAGAATCTGCGGAAAAATCTTTGATCGACGCCGCGATGCCAGGATTGATGGCGGGATCGGTTTCGTTCGTCAGGTAATCGATCCCGCTTCGGCCCGACCGCAACGAGGCGGTGAATTCGGCAACATTGGAACCGATGGAGCTAATGACGCCCATTCCTGTTACGACTGCCGGGTTGTTCATAGTTTCCTCCTGAAAATGTGACGGGGAGAAAAATAATGGGTAGCGCCGTTATTGCGCCAATTTTATCAAGCGGGTCGCGACATTGACAAAATTATCTATGCGCGCGGTCAAATCTCCAGACAAAACTGAAATGGAAATATAACCGCCCCAAAAGGCGTCTGTATCGGCGTTTGACACCGGATCCGGACCATTGAAGAATTCCCTCCCCATCAAAACCGGACCACCGCCATTGGGAATGACATTGTTATAATCGATGAATGTCAGAGCTCCGGCGGACAATTGGCCAAGATGGGTGAATTTGACGCCTTTGATCTGGTCGTAAGGTATGGGGAAAACGATATTCAACATCATACCCTCGGGCAACATACGACCGTCGCTGCTGGTCCGTTGAAGCTCCGCGATTGTAGTAACCACAAATTGCGCTGCCGGCCCGAACGCCGCGAATGTGCTGGGAAATGGAATCGGTTCTTCGGTGTATTCGGCAAAATCGATTCCAACGCTTGCGGCGATGGCGGGGATATTTCCGAACACTCCCTGGAGCGCGGCACAAACTGTCCCGGACGCTACCGAAGTGGATCTTCCGATGTTCTGTCCAAAATTCAAGCCGGAGATCACCAGGTCCGGGGGGTTGTCTTTCATGATCAATGAAATTCCGGCGTTGGCAGCCACTGTCGGTGTGTTGTCAACAGACCACACTCCCGGTTCGCGCCGGACGACATCGACCCATTCGCTCGAAACCACGGATGCGCCTTTGCCGCTCTGATTTTCCAATGGACCGACAATGGTTACGTTATGGCCGGCTGCGACGAGAGCGGCCTTCATTGCTACGATTCCCGGTGAATTGTATCCGTCATCGTTAGTCAACAGGATATTCAACGGTTGGGCGCCGTAGACACTCCTGGGGACAATCACTAGAACCGCCAGACAGAACGCCACTAGAGTCATGAAGTTCAGATACTTTTTTGATTTAGAAACGTTGTTCATTATAGCCTCCTTTATTTTTATATCGCGAATACAGTATATATGGGCACAACAATGTCAACGGTAATAGCGAGAATTCCTGTTCGAGGCGGCCGGCCGAAAACCCGCACGCTTCCGCCACAAACAAGTATTAACACGCAGACTTTTGAATGTAAAGTATCAATTTCGTGATATTCTTTGTAGATAAGCTTATAGAAGATTTTCAGTCGTAATAACGGTGAGCGTTTTTAACTCTTTTGTACAATTTCATACCAATTTTCATGTACTGCCAACGCTCGCTGGGTCTCATCTCCTTCAAGAACTTGATTTTCTCTTTGACCGGCAAACTCTTTTTGAACAAGAGATCGCTGTATTCCTTGTAGAACCTGGCGAGGGGTAAGGCGGTTGGCAAGGTGGTGTGCACCATGTCGAAGAAGCTGTAGTTACTGGTGATCATTTGGTCCACGGTCTCTTTGTACAACTGGGTTCCAGGGTACGGGGTCATGACGCTGAAGGTGGGGATATCCACTCCGAGGCCCGCGACATACTCGGCCAACCGGTTGAAGTCGTCGGGCATGAAGTCTTGCTGTACAATGAAACTGCCGCGGACTTTGACGCCGTTGGCGTGCAGAATGCGGATGGCTTCCTCGTTTTTGGAAAGGGAGGAGGCTTTCATGATTTTTTGCAAGTCCGCTTCCCGGTGGGATTCGAAGCCCACCATGACATATCTCAGTCCGGCTTTGGCCCATTCTTCGATGCATTCGGGGTTCTTGATGATGCTGTCGGAACGGCCGAAAAAGGCGTGGGCTTTTTTGACGCCGTTGGCGTTGATCTGGCGCGCCAGGGTGTTGGCCCGTTCCGTGTCGATCAGTAATTCGTCGTCCAACCAGGCTACCGCCTCTTCGGCGATGGTGTCCAATTCCTGCAACACACGGTCGATACTATGTTTGAACACCTTTTGGTTCCGCAACGACGACACGGCGCAGAATTTGCATTTGAACAAACAACCGACCGAGCTGCGCATGCTGGCGGTGGTGGCGCTTCGGAACAGCAAGTAATTCTGGTAACGGTTTCTTATACCGGCGGTGATGCCCCTATCGGGGAACGGCAGATTGTCCAGCGGAGGATAGTCTTCCTCGCCGGTGAATTCCATTTGGCCGTTTTGGTGGAAATAGATGTTTTTGATGCCGTCGAAACTTTTTCGTTGTTCCGCCCGGTCGCATACGGCGCGGAAGGTATCAACGCCTTCTCCAGCGACAATCACATCGACATAGGGTTCGAAAAAGTCTACGGGTTTGACTGTGGCGTGATGGCCGCCGATCACCGTCAGGATTTCGGGTGAAATGGCTTTGGCCTCTTGAAACAACCGTTTGGCCGGATAGACCTCAGGTGTGAGAGCGCCGCACGCCACGATGTGCGGCCGGAAAGATTCACAAACTTCACGAAAGCTTTTGCCGGTTTCCACCCTCATATCAAATAATTTGACATCGTGGTGTCCCTTGATTCCAGCGGCGATATACTCCAAAGCCAGGGGTTCCAGTGAATATAAATTGTCCAGCGACACAGATTGCGGGTCTGACTGGAGAGCCACTAACAATACGTTCATGTTTATTCTCCTGAGAAATTTTTTTTGGTTTCACCTGCAATCCTGGTCCCGTGATATAAAATAGGGAAATGTGTCCTGTGTTATTTTTGCCAAATCATTTTTCAAGCGTTAGGGGTGGCAGACAGGCGCCGCTTCCTCCTGAAAGTCAGCGCCCAGATCCGGCCGCTTATTTTTTCAGCAATTGCCTTTCGCTGAAGACCTCTTCGTCAATGGCTACGTCGAAGGTGATCTTCGTGATGATCATTTCGGTTTTGGAGTCGCTGCGGAGTTTGTCCTCCATGGTGACCCGCCTGGGGTAATACCGCTTTTGCGCGGGGAAATACTCTATGTCGCCCGCCTTGAGCACCTTGAGCAATTTTCCGCTCCTGGCGTACAATTCCTCTTTGAGTACGATGAATCT
>JAHELQ010000447.1 GCA_024644125.1 Candidatus Aminicenantota bacterium
TGTGGTTTTTGCCAGCACCATCAGCAGAGACGCGCTGTTTTTAGCCAGATAGCGGTTGAAATAGATCCGGGTATCTGCGATCTCGCCTTTACCTGTCCCGATTTTAAGCCCCAGCAACATTTTGCCGGGGGACGCCCCCAGGAAGCCTTCGATCAGCATATACAACAGGCTCCAACTGGTGATAAATGAGGATACTCTCAACAAGCTCTGTAACGAACCGCTTTGAGCCGACGGATCCTGCCCTTGCGATAAGGCGGTAAGGGCGTCGATGTATTGGCCGCTCATAAATTGTTGGAAGGTGTTTGCCATGATGAATGACATCACGATTGAAGCGGTGAATCCGATGATGAAGCTATCCACGATAAACGCCAGCAGGCGGGGGCCGAACCCGATTCGCACTTTCATGTCAATTCTGGCGGGCAGCTTCCACTGCCTTGAATACCCTGAGAAAGTTGCCTCCGAGGATTTTTTTTATGTTTTCGGGGGAATATCCACGCTCCAACAATTTGTAGGTGATCAACGGAAAACCGGTGACATCTTTGAGACCCACTGGATAGTCGCTGGCGCCGTCAAAATCGGAACCCAAACCCACATAGTCGATACCCACCAATTTCACCACGTGGTCGATGTGGTTGATTAGAACGTCGATAGATGGGGATTGGGGGCCGTTCTTTTGGAATTCTTCCATATAGGCGGCCCAAAAACCGCTGCGGTCGTTTTTGTATTGTTCCCTGAGTTTTTCCCTCACCGGTTTCAGCATTTTTTCCGTCTCTTCAGCTTTCTTGCCGTATTCCTGGTCGAGGAACGCGCTGAAGAAATTAATCTGGATGACGCCTCCGTTTTTGGCCAGTGCCCGGATCATGTCGTCGGTAAGGTTGCGGGGAGAGTCGCAGATGGCGCGCACGCAGGAATGGGAAGCCATGACCGGCGCCGACGATAGCTTCATCACATCCCAGAACGCTTGATCGGAAATATGGGACACATCGACCATCATTCCCAACCGGTTCATTTCCTGCACAGCCTCTTTTCCAAAAGGGCTGAGTCCATTCCATTGCGGTTTTTCGTCGGTGGAAGAGTCGCAGATATCGTTGTTGGAGCCATGGGTCAGGGTGATGTAGCGAACCCCCAACCGGTAAAAGTCGCGCAATAACGCCAGGCTCCCTTCCACCGGGCTTCCGTTCTCCATCCCGATCAAAATCGCCCGTTTGCCGGAACCATGAATGCGTTCGATATCGGCAGCGCTGATAGCCATCTCGGCCAGACCAGGGTATTGGTCCACTTGCCGGTAGATCCGGTCAATGACTTCCAACGCCAGTTTGGACGGTTGATCCTTATCCTGGCGGTTCGAGACGAACACCGCAAAAAAGACCGCGTCCAATCCACCCTCTTTCATGCGGACCAAATCTACATTGGTTTTTTCGTTTCGTTTGCCGATGTCGATATTGCGGTGATACATGATCATCGGGGTGTCGGTATGGGTATCCACCACAATGGCTTCGTCGTGTATTTTTAACGCTTTTTCCCAGAGCTTTGGATCGATCGCATCGTTCGACTGCAACAGGGAAACGCTGGTAAACAAGATCATGAAGAGAATTGCATATACTCTTCGGTTAGTCAATTTCATATCGGACTCCTAATTTTTCGATAAAAGGTATATACGGAAAAAACATATTAATGGTTTCCAAAATTTTTTCAATGTGGGTTACCGCCTTACTTCCGAGTGGCCAACAATGTGTTTGTCGCGTTTGAAAAATAGCTCTGATATTTCGGATTGAATTGTGATAGAATATAACTACATGACGATCTGGTTGATATTATCTGGAATTGTGGCTCCCGCGATATTCTGGATAGGGTATTTTTATTACAAGGACCGCCTGCAACCGGAACCTCTGGTGAAGGTGGGGCTCTCTTATCTGATGGGCTTCGGCGCCGCTTTTTTTTGTTTCCAAACGTTTCAATTGCTCCCTTGTATCGGGATTCCGTCGGATCCCAGCGCGTTGATGGTGAACGGCGGCAGGCCTTTTTTATACTATTGCATCTGCGTTGTGGGGGGGCTGGAGGAATTATTTAAATTCCTGCCTTTTCTCGTGGTGTTGACGTTCTTCAAAGATTTTGATGAAGAGATCGACGGCATTATCTACGCCTCGGTGATCGCCCTTGGTTTTGCCAGTTTCGAAAACCTGGATTACCTGGTGCTGCTGGCAGGCTTTGAATTATTCGGACGCGCTGTGGCCACACCCCTGACGCACTCCATTTTCGCATCTATTTGGGGTTATAAGGTCGGTTTGGCATTTTATAAGAAGACGTCTCTGGTAAAGGCAGCGGCGGTAGGTCTATCTTTGTCCGCGGTGAGTCATGGACTTTTCGATTTCCTCAACCTGTCCGCCGCTTACCGTATTGTCTCAGCGATTCTTATTCTTTTTATATGGATCTGGCAAATTCGTCTCCTCGAAAAAATGCATCACAAACAGGCGAAGCAGCGAATCTAAACAGGTTTGCCATAGTCCGGATTGACGGCGCAATACACTTCCGGGTCCCCGGTGGTCCAAAATGTGCAACTATTGCAATGGATGCATTTGCGGATCTCTTCGTCATTGCCTTCCGCAGCTTTTTTCACCATAAAAGGGTCCGCCATTTGCGCGCGCCCCATAGCGGTCAAATCGGCCGTTCCATTCGCGAGCATGGCTTCGGCTGCCGCCAACGAAAGAATCGAACCGACCGCGCATACCGGTACGGATGAAAACGATTTGATAGTCGCCGCGATGTCCGCATGAGGCGTGAGGCCCAATGACTTGGGCGGCACAATCCGCTCCATAGATTGATACACTCCGGCGGCAACGTTTATCATATCGATTCCAGCTTCTTCGAATAAAGGCAGTAACTCTCTGAAATCTTCAGGAACCAGTCCGCCTTCCACAAATTCGTGCCCGCTGATTCTCAAACAGACGGCAACTTGACCGCCCAGCTCCTCGCGGATTTCCCGGATGATTTCCACAATCAGGCGGGCGCGGTTTTCGGGACTTCCGCCATAATTGTCGGTCCGCTTATTGGAATATGGCGAGAGGAATTCGTTCAGCATGTATCCATGACAGGCGTGCACCTCGACTACATCGACGCCGGCTTCGGCGGCCCGTTTGGCGGCGGCCACAAATGAATCTTTGAGGTGCGAGATGTCTTCGGCAGTCATTTCCCTCACTTTGTATTCGGGATCGTACTGGGACATCACAGGGCAGGGAATGGCGCTGGGAGCCATCAACACATCGCCGGAAACAGCGGTGGAAGATTGGCGTCCGTAATGAACCAATTGGATGGCGGCTTTGCTGCCGAATTCCTTTATGGCTGAGAATAAATGTGATAGGCCGGGAATGAACCGGTCGGAATCCACACGCATCACCCGGTCGAAAGGTATTCCGTCGGATGTGACAACCGCAGCGCCGGTAAATATCAAACCGCAACCGCCTCTGGCCAGATCGGTATAAAATTTCATCAATTTTTCCGAGACTGTGCCGTCGGTGTTGGCGTAATTCAATTGCCAGGCCGGGAACGCAATCCGGTTCGCCAGTGTGACCGGACCGATTTCGCATGGTTGGAACGCGTGTTCATAAGAATTGATTTTGGCATTGTTTCCTTTTTCGTGTGTCAATAAAAGCCTCCTTTTTTTTATTGCCTGTTGAAGACAATCAAGATACGGTTCAAGGCCCGGATTTGTTCACGTTCGGGTTTCCCTTTGTTAATGGTTGCCGTTTTTTTCGATCCTGCATGCCGAAAGCTTGAATGGGGCTATCTTCGAATGGGGATCCAACTGGTCCCGGGTGAGGCGGTTGACCGGTGATTCGTTGAAATGAAAGGGCATGAACAATTCGCCTCGGAGTACCTCCTCCGATATTCGGATTGTTGTTTTTAGCATTCCGCGGCGGGATGTGAGTTTCGCCTGTTCACCTTCGGCTAAATTCTGATTCCGGGCGTCATCCGGGTGTATTAGTACGTAGGATTGATCGGCGAATTCTCTTAACGCGGCGCTTCGTCGCGACATTGTGGAGGAATGGTATTGGTATAGAATCCTTCCGCTGTTCAATATAAATGGATAATCTTCATCCGCCTGTTCATCCTGGGGGACGTAATGGACTGGATTCAATTTCCCTTTACCGTTTGGTGTGTTGAACCGTTCAAGGAACAATGTCGCAGTGCCGGGATGATCTTTTTCAGGGCAGGGCCACTGGATTCCCTGGCGTTCAATCCGTTCATAGGTGATTCCTCCCATGATCGGCGTTACGAAGGCGAGTTCGTTGAAGATTTCTTCCTCGTCCTTAAATTCTCCGATTGGGCGCTTCATGCGCCGCGCCACCTCTTTGAGAATTTTCCAATCCGGCCAGGCAATGCCCGGCGACTCCACGGCCTTACGCACCCGCAGCACCCGCCGGTCGCTGTTGACAAATGTACCGTTCTTCTCCGCAAACGAGGCCGCCGGCAAAATCACATCGGCGAAGGGTGTGGTGTCGGTATGAAAAATGTCCTGCACCACCAGGAATTCAAGGTTCTCGAACGCGGCTTCGGCGTGGTTGAGGTTGGGATCCGTGAGCATCGGATTTTCCCCCATGATATAGAGCCCTTTGACTTCCCCCCGGTAGGCGGCTTGCACGATCTCCACTGTTGACAAACCCGGCCGCGATGATAGGTCGGACCGTTTCACCCCCCAAACCGAAGCCACTTTCGCGAGATTTTTCTCGTTATCCACAGGGATATATCCGGGGTAAAAAACCGGTGAGGCGCCGACGTC
>JAHELQ010000448.1 GCA_024644125.1 Candidatus Aminicenantota bacterium
ACCGGTCGATCAACGGAAACACCTTATCCAGGCATCGAGGCGACACCATTGGTCAATTCCTTCTGGTGCAACAATTCTCTTACTCTTGCTCCACAATCAGTAAATCATTCACATGCCATCTTCCCGCTTATTAATCAATCAACCTATAAATACAATAGTACCTAAAAATCAACTTTTTTCAACTTCAAAGAAAAAACGGAACCGCAAAACCCACTGAAGCAAACAATCTTCACCTAGGCCGCTATCGCTCTACCTGTCCCCCACTCACCCTCTCCCAAAAACTCCAGACATGCCTTGACAACCAATCCAAATGTCCTTATCATAATATTTTCCTCGGAGGGGAATCTATGAAACAAGACAAAAAAATTGTCCTGCGCCTGCTCGACGACCTACCCGACGACTGCACACTCGACGACATTCAATATCACATCCACGTCATCCAAAAAATCCAGCAAGGCCTCCAGGATATAAAAGACGGAAACACCCACACCCAACAACAAGCCGAAGCCAAACTCGCGCAATTCAGCATCCAATAGCTCTCGCAACGCTCAAATCCATTTCGCCTCATTCCTCTGAATAATGCGTGCCTGTCCCCCGGAATGCCCTGAATGGTTTGATAGCCTGACGAAACAAAAGGTCTACTTTATTACCAGAGCAAAAATCGATATGGCCTTCGAGATTATAGGACAGCATAAAGAGATCCGAAACAAAAAGATTAAAGCCGACCATGTGATCCGAATGACTGGTAGAATTACTTCCCAGAAGTATGCGCATAACCTAAGATTGATTGAGCTATGGGATGACGAGAAAAATGATTCTGTCTATTTCCTGACCAAAAATTTTAAGCTGGCGGCAAGAACCATCGCCAGCGCATATAAAGCGAGATGGTACATCGAGCTCTTTTTTAAATGGATAAAACAGAACCTAAAGATAAAAGCGTTCTATGGCACATCGGAGAACGCGGTGAAAACGCAAATCTGGACAGCGATTATTTTTTACCTCCTTCTTTCCTATATCAAATTTCAAACAAGGTATGACGGCACAATACTTAAATTTTGCAGAATCATTCGAAACTCACTTTTCAAAAATAAAGACATCATAGATTTACTGTGGGAAGACCCGGACAAGTGGAAAAAGGGCAGAGATCCTTGTGTGCAGAGGGTTTTGATTGAATTAAGCGGCTTTTAATACGACACGACTGATATTATATTAACTCTTTTTGAGGTTTGTCCTATTCCAGGAGAGGCAAGTCACTCTAAAAGCTTTGTGAAATAATTTTGATATATAGGAGAAAATCATTTTTTTAACTTGACTTTTTAACTGCACTGTAGTATGAAAATGTTTTGTGCAAGTGAGTGGAAATATTTTTACATTTTTCTAGTTAAGGTGAAATAATTAGTTGGGTGAATATATTTTTCCAATTGTGCTGAGATGTGAATTTGGAAAGATACTTTTATTCAGAAAGATGTAGCTTTCTATAATTATAACCTTTAACTCCCTCCTTGATAAAATTCAGTTTGAAAGTACGGAAGATTTAAATTGGACAAAAATTTGCTAAGTTTCATGGGAAAACTTGATTTGGAAATAAGTTATTTAGAGAGTGCTAAATACATATCTCAGAAACTTTTGATAAAACCTATTCATAATTTCGGAGGAAAAAATGAAGAAAGAACAAAAAAAAGAGCTTAAATGGATTAAGCTTCCTCAAATTTCTCAAGAAAAAATTCTTGGAGGTATTGGCAGTACCTGTTCTTTTCCTGTTCCTTATTGTATGTGCTTTGGAATGTCAGTATGTGTTGATGTGAGTTAATTGTATTGTTAATGTTTCGGGCGGATAGAAAATCCGCCCTTTCTAAAAAAACACTTATTAACAAAAATTTTTAAGGAGTCTTAATTTATTATGATAGAGTCGAAGTATAATTTTTATTTTCAATTACAAGATGAAGACGAAATGTATTTAGTCTATAACTCTTTTTCTAATGGTCTTATTGCTATAAGTAGAGAATTAAAAGATAAAATCCATGGAAAAGAATTTGACATAATGGACCCTGATGATTTTGGGGAATTAAAAAAAGGAGGATTTATAGTCTCTGGAAAGATAAATGAGGTTGATCTTATAAAGATACGATATAGGCAATCTCAATATACCAATAGCCATTTTACATTTACCATTTGCCCTACTTTAAACTGTAATTTGTCGTGTAGCTATTGCTTTGAAACTCTCGAAAATAATCTAAATGAGAGTAAAGTTATGAATCAGAAAACTATTAATAGGATTGTTGCAAGTGTAGATAAATATTTAGAGAATGGGGTAAAAAATTTTAGAGCATTATGGTATGGTGGAGAACCACTACTTCACCCTGAGCTAATTGAAGAATTAAGTACTAAGTTTATTGAAATTTGTGAAAAATACAAATCCCACTACTCGTCTGGAATTATTACAAATGGAACTTTGTTAACAGAAAACATTGCCATTATGCTGAAAAAAAAAAGGTCAATTCAGTACAAATAACACTTGATGGGCCACAGAGGATTCATAACCGAAGAAGACCATATAGAGATGGAAGAGGTTCTTTTGATGATATTCTTAATAATATAAAAAAAATTATAGATATTATTCCAGTTAGTCTTAGAATTAATATAGATAAATCGAATATAGACGAGGTAGAAGAGTTATATTTATCATTTCTTAAACAAAAGTGGTTCGATGCTAGTAAGTTGCAAATTCATTTTGGTGTTGTTGGAAAATTTACTGAGTCTTGTCAATTTGATAATCAAAATATGATTGATTTTAAAAAATTTCAAGAAAAAAGCTTGGAATTAAACAATTCGCTTATAAACCATGGGAAAAAGGAGTGGGGATTTTTCCCACATCATGGCTCGGCCTGTTCTGCTGCCGCATTGAATAGCTATTTAGTTGGACCAAACGGAGAGTTGTATAAATGCTTAAGCCATTTTGGGGATGAATCAAAAATAATTGGAAGTATCTTTAATGAAGAAATAGGTTTGTCTGAATTGTATGTTGACTTTCTTAGTAAAAGCTTTGAAGATGATGAAGAGTGCTTGCAATGTAAGTTTTTACCAATTTGTTTGGGCGGATGTGTTGATCAACGATTGCAAAGAAAAGCAGGAAAAGGAAATTCAAAGATTTGTTTGCCATGGAAGAACAACTTAAAAGAGACTTTTATTCAGTTCTATAAATGGAAAGAACAAGGTTGCTAAAGAAGCGAAATTACTTAGGGAGAATATTTTGAGAAATATCATAGGTTGTTTAGTGTTTTTAAATGTATTGTTTCTACAGGTTACCGGAGACGTTGGAGCGAAACCCAAACACGGCGTGATCAAGATTGAATTTGAAAAACCCTTGATCATCGACTCCATTTCAGTCGATAAAAACGATCCGCCTATGTTCGCCCGTGCCAGAAGGGCGTCCGGCATTTTCATCCTGGCGGAGAAACCAGAATTGAAAATCTATCGCTTCAATAACGAAGGCAAGCTGCTCAACAGTTTCCTCTCGCAAGGGGAGGGACGCGGCGAAGTCAAATCGCTTCAAGACTTTCAACCCATCGATGATACCCTCCTGGTAAAGGCCCGGGAAAAACTCATTTACTTCAATTCCGATGGCTCCATCATCCAGGAGCGTAAATTCAACCAGGAAGCGTATCACTCCGTTTTTTTGAATGACGAGACCTATATCAACAAGATTCTCGAATGGGACGACTCGCAAAAACCAATTCGAAAATTGGCGCTATTCAGTCTGGCAGACAAGAAACCAAACTCCGTTCTCTGGGAGCGACCGGATCGGAGAGATCTAGGAATAACAATGATAAAGGGTAACATGGTTTACCATCTCTGGATCACTCCTGATGTCAGGTTCACCTATCTTAAACAGTCTAAACGTGTTGTCTGCGCGCTTTCGGACTCCAAGACCCTGTGTCTCAAAGACCTCTCTGGAAACATATTGAAAACCGTTACGCTCGATCTCCATGAAATCGACATCGAAGAGCATGACAAAGAGTCACTCCTGGAAGGAATGGCCATGTTCAAGAGGCGAGCCCCAGAGCTCTACAAGGAACTAGTCACCAGAGTCCCCAAGAAGTTCTTCCCAATCATGGCTCTCAAACAATTGCCACATGACCACTTCGCCCTCTTCACTCCCATCGGCTACGCAAAATACGACAATATAAAGGTCTTCGACCATAATCTCGACTACCTCTACGACCTCAAACTCCCCAACACCATCCTGGACAAAATGGTAGACCCCAGTAAGATGAATTTCTTCGAGAAGGGCCTCTATTTCATCGAAACCAGCGGCGACGAAAACCGCTACTTTGAATATCACGTCAAAAACCTAAAAAACATCTTCAATTGAAACGAAACCAGCTGAGATAGGGGGGAAGACTGGGGAAGACTGGGGGGAAGACTGGGGACAGGCGAAGCCGAAGTAGTATTCTTTGTCGTGAAGCGATCGATGAAGGCTTCGATGATTAGCTGCGGCAAAGAAGAAAAGATTGGGGACAGGCGAAGCAGTATTCGTAGCATTCGTCGTCGAGAAGCACTCGATGAAGGCTTCGATGATTATCTGCGGCATCGCATCATCGGCATCTTTGATTCTACCAGGACTTCCGAACCGGGCTTCGGAATAAAATCGAAAAAATCTCGAAAAACGGTTCAACCGGTTGAAATTCGTTTTTTGGGTGTGATACACTATAGATGACGCGTAATATAGGTCTTTCTACCCTCGTTCTGTATAATGCGTCGC
>JAHELQ010000449.1 GCA_024644125.1 Candidatus Aminicenantota bacterium
GTTACTATGACAGCAGTTCACTTGGGAACCGCAGGAAATTCACTCCTGGTGTAATACTCAATCTGTATCTCTCGCAGATTATTTCGATTGGGAATTCGCACCGCCTCGAATGGTTCGCTCAATTGGTCAATTTGACCAATAACCGATTCGAGATGCCCTGGCAATTCCAAAATCTCGGTTTTTCCGTTATGTCAGGAATCCGGGCTACTTTTTAAATGAAAAAATACGCGGCGCTCATTCTAACTTTAATTATGCTGGTGGGTTGCGGCAGTCCCAAAAAAAATGATATTAGCGGTCATATTATTAGCGTTGTTGATTTTCGTGGCAAAACCCTTCGCCTCGATCAACCTGCCCGCCGGGTGGTATGCCTCATCGAGAGCGCGCTCAGCGGTATTTACATGCTTGGGGGACAGGCACGCGTCGTAGGAGTCCCCACCGCAATCTACCATGAAAATAGCGCGCCGCAATATGCAGCATTGGATGGTCGAATCACTCGAAAGGAACTCGCTGCTCCAGGGAATTGGGATTTTGTGAATATCGAGAGTGTACTCGCTCTCAAACCGGATCTGGTAATAATTTGGGCCTCTCAAAAAGAAGCCGCCGATAATATCGAACGATTTGGTATTCCTGTATATGGTGTGATGTTGAAGTGCACGACAGATGTGTACAAAGAAATTGACGATCTGGGAGTAATGCTGGATAAGAAAAACCGGGCCGAAGCGCTGGTCGCCAGAACAAAGCAAGAAATCGAGGCATTCGGAAACAATCAATCCGCCGAGCGCAAGAAAAAAATCTATTTCATGTGGAGCCAGGGCCTGCTCCATACTTCCGGAACCCGGAGCACTGTCAATGAAATTATCGAAGCCGCCGGAGGCGTCAATGCCTGCATGAGCGAAAAGGAACATACGGTTGTGAATCTAGAAAATCTTCTCGCCTGGAACCCGGATATCATTGTCATGTGGCAAAATGACCGGCTGGATCCAGAAGATATTCTCGCTGATTCACGGCTCCAAACAATAAACGCGGTTCGACGCGAGCAGGTGTTCGAATTACCCTCGGTTTTTTTCTGCGATATGTGGACACTTAAATTTCAATATGTTATAAAAATGGTTGCCCGGTGGAGTTATCCGGATAGATATTCCTCCATTGACTTGCGACAGGAAAACAAACGGATGCTCCGGTTTTTGTATGGACCACAGGCCGGCGCGTTGCTGAATGAATAAACGAATCGCGATTCTTTTGATCTATGCCCTGCCGCTGCCGGTTTTGGTATTATCTCTGTTTATCGGTCCTTCTGCCCAGGCGGGGCCCGGAGATTTGTTGCAATATCTAACCGGTTCGCTCGATTACAATAAAGCAGCGTTGATCGAAGCGATCTTCTTTGATGTGCGGTTGCCGCGGATCCTTCTCGTTTTTCTAGTGGGCGGCGTACTTGCGCTGTCCGGCTCAACGCTTCAAGCGGTGTTTCGCAATCCCCTGGTTTCGCCTTATGTGCTGGGGCTCTCTTCCGGAGCAGCTTTCGGGGCGGCGTTGGCGTTGGCTCTTCCTCTATTGCCGGTAACGGTGTCCGCTTTTTTCTTTGGTTTGACAGCCATTGGTTTTAGTTATTTTCTGGCCCAAAAAAACAAAACTCTTTCCGTGGTATCGCTGATTCTGGCTGGAATCATTGTTAATGGAATTTTTACCGCTCTTCTGACCATTGTTCAATTTGTCAGCGACCCTTTCCGGTTGCAAACCATCGTATTATGGACAATGGGGAATTTCCAGAATGCCGGTTGGGGGAAATTGCAGGCAGCGATTCTTCCTGCGGCGTTGGGTGTCTCGTTACTACTTCTGTTCCGCTGGCGTTTGAATGTCCTGGCGCTTGGCGATGACGAGGCCCGGTCGGCGGGAATAGATCCGGTAAGGACCAAACGTTTCGTTCTACTGTTGGTTTCACTGGCCAGTTCAGCGGCGGTTGCAACGGCGGGAGTCATCAGTCTGTACGGATTGATGATCCCGCACATCATCCGTATGGTGGCGGGGGTGGACAACCAGAAGACGTTGCCCCTGAATTTGGTTTTCGGCGGTATGTTCCTGGTGGTGATCGATACTATCTCGCGTTCCGTAACCGATTTTGAGATCCCGATAGGGATTTTCACCATGCTTCTTGGCGCTCCGTTTTTTATCTATTTGATGAAAAAAAACAGTATCGGGTGGCAGCGATGATAGCCGCGATCACTGTGAGCGATTTGTCCTTCGCGTATGGTGGGCACATTGTGTTGGAACATGTTGATATCGAAATTTTTCCGGGGCTGTTGACAATGTGCCTGGGCCGTAACGGAGCAGGCAAATCAACCTTCATGCGCTTGATCGGCGGAATGCTTCCCTCTAAGTTGGGAGCAGTCAAATTGGGGAAAACTCAAATCGCCGATTTAAGTTTCAGAGAACGGGCCAGGAAGGTGAGCTATTTGTCCCAGATGCATCAACCGGTATTTCCATTTACGGTGACAGATGTGGTTTTGACCGGAAGGGCCGGGCATGTGAGCTTCATTCCCAAAAAGAGGGACCGGGACATTGCGCTTGAAATGATTGGCAAGGTAGGTATCAGCCATTTGCAAGATAGATATTACACTGAACTTTCAGGAGGCGAGCAGCAGATGGTGATGATTGCCCGTTCGCTGGCCCAGGAACCGGAGATTTTACTTTTGGACGAGCCTACCAGCCACCTCGATTTCAATAATCAGGTGAATATTCTCTCGCTTCTAAAAAAACTGGTGGCAGACGGTTTGACGGTAGTGGCAGTGCTCCATGATCCCAATATGTCCCTGTTGTTCGGAGACGATTTTTTGTTCGTTCACGAAGGCGACGTAGTGCGGGATCATGACAACGATCCCTGGGACAGTCCGATTCTTAAAAAAATTTATCCGGGGAATGTCACGTCGATTCCCTATAAAGGCAGGGCTCTCGTTGTACCGGATGTCGATTGAGCCGGAATTCTTTTGTGAGCGCCCATAAACATTCGAAGATAGCTCTTGTCTACCGGGATCTCGTTGCAGAATTCTCAAATAAACTTCGCTGAGTGTGCTCCGTTACAGTTTGTTGAATAATTTTTCGGAATTGGATACAATAGTGCTTTGTTTTTTTGTAAAGGAGTTTCCATGAAACACATTCTACTGGTACTACTAGTGCTCTTTCCAATTATTCTACTTTCGCGAGCGTCTGCAACGGAACCTGTTCTACGAGTGGGAATCAATACCTTTCCGGCTAACCTGAATCCTGTATTCGTCACAGATGAAACCTCGCAGGCGGTAGTGAACAAGATATTCGATGCCTTGTTCGAATTCGACCCAAACGGCAATATCGTAAATTGCCTGGCCGAGTCCTACCGGTACGAGAGCGAGACTGAGATCCACCTTCGGCTGAAGGAAAAAATCTATTTCTCCAATGGTATAGAATTGACAGCGGCGGATGTCGAGGCGACATTCGATTTGTTGCTGGATGAACGGTACAAATATCCTTACGCGGCGAATTTGCGGTTTATCGATAGCTTCAACAGTGCGGGAAAATACCAACTAATCCTCAAGACCAAACACCCGGCGGCCGCCTGGCGCAATGCCATGACATTCAAAATTTTGTGTAGCATGGAGCTAGAGAAAACCGAGCCATCAAACTTCAGGCAGAAGCAATTGTCGGGGACAGGTCCCTACATGTTGGCGAAGAGCGAGCCTCCCAACCGTGTAATCCTGGAGTTGAATCCACGCTTGAAAGACGCAACGATGCATCCTACCCTTCATTACACAGTGGTGGCTTATCCCTATTTGGCACCGTTGAAACTGCTGAACCGGGAAATCGATGTGTGCGAATTGCAGCCGGAAGACGTGCCGGTTTACCGCCAAAAAAAGAGTTGGCAGGAGAGCTTCGATATTTTAAAATATCGCAAATTCGGCTATACCTATCTAGTCTTCAATTTGCAGAAGCCGGCGATATCGGCTCGAGTCCGACAGGTGATGTACAATGTCCTGGTGAGCGGGCCGTTTACTGAAAAGTTTTTGCAGGGTAGAGGAGAAGCGCTCGATTCGCCAATTATGCTTCTGAATTCAAAGGTGGATGCTGAACCTTTTGCGGTCGAGAGAATATCGCCGCCAGTCAAGCTTAAAATTCTTACCAATAGCGAGAGCCAGATGCGGAAGCGGTTCATTTTGTTCATGAAGCGGGAACTCGCCGCCTTTGCTATTGAATTGGAGCCGGTGTTCCTCGAGTACCATTCATTCCTCGATTGTCTGAAGCAAAAAAAATTCGATCTTGCCCTTTCGGGTTTTTTGCTGGACATCGATTACGATGTACAGGATATATTGGCAAAAGAAAGCTATTTCAATTACGCCGGGTTTTCCTCACAGGAAATGGATCGCCTGTTGTCAGAAGGGCTGATAGAATTAGATCCCCAAAAACGCGAAGAGATTTATCAAAGAGTCCATACTCTGTGGAAGCGCCACCTCCCCATTCTGCCGCTTTTCAACCTGTATTATTATGTGGCCGTGTCAAAAGAGGTATCGCTTCCAGAGGAAACAATTCAACTAATGGGCTCCAATGGCGATTTTCTCCAGAATATCCGCCAATGGCTCCTCAAACCCCGGCAGAATAGTAATGGTGAGTAATGGGAGTAATGGGGACAGGCGGATGATGCGGATTAAATAGCGGGCTAAATATTTTTGCATAATTGTTTGCAACGGCGGGCGAACCGGGCTTCGTTCGAATACATATTCCGGCTAATTATTGTCA
>JAHELQ010000047.1:0-13944 GCA_024644125.1 Candidatus Aminicenantota bacterium
CTCAAATCAAAAAAAGACGTGACTGATGAACACCTTCCCCGAATGTTTCCCATGCTTTCTGAGCCAGGCGTTACGGGTGGCCCAAATGATCGATTGCACGACGGACCAGGTTAAGCGGCTCCTGGATGAAGTGGCACTGATGATCCCGGACATCCCTCTATCCCGGACTCCGCCTCATACCGCCAGCTTGATTTATCGGAAAATCGCAGGTATCACCGGCGTCGCGGATCCATTCGCCGCAGTCAAAAAACAGTGCACCGAGGCTGCGTTGCGGATGTACCCCCGTCTACGGGAGAAGATCGCTTCGGCGAAAGATCCCTTATTTACCGCGTTGCAAACGGCCGTGGCCGGGAACATCATCGATTTCGGGGTGGAGACTCATTTTGATCTTGAAGAAGACCTGGATTCAATGATGAACCAGCAATTCACCCTTTGCCACTATGACGACTTCAAGCAGGAACTGGCGAATGCGGAGCGTATTCTCTATATCGGAGACAATGCCGGCGAAACCGTGTTCGACCGACTCTTGATCGAGACAATGGCAAAACCCGTGACTTACGTCGTTCGCCATGAGCCCATCATCAACGACGCTACGTTGGAGGACGCCAGGGCCGCCGGCCTGCACGGCGTGGCGGAATTACTGTCGTCAGGAAGCCCGGCGCCGGGAAACATCCTCCCCTTGTGCAGCGACGAATTTTTCGTCCACTACCGGCAAGCGGATTTAATCATCAGCAAGGGGCAGGGTAATTACGAGGGTTTGTCGGAGGAAGACCGGAGCATTTTCTTCCTCCTGAAAGTGAAATGTAAGGTGATCGCCAGGCATATCGGAATCGCCGAAGGCTCCACCATATTAAAAAAACAGGGAAAAAGGTAAATCCAGATGTTTGAATATCAAAATAACAAAGCGTTTTTTGCACAAACTCAGCGGGGACTCGAAGAGATCGCCGCAAAAGAATTGAAAGAATTGGGAGCGGATGACTGTCGTCCCGCTTACCTGGGAGTATATTTCGATGCCGGTCCGGAGGCACTGTACCGGATCAACTATTGCAGCCGGTTGGTCAGCCGGGTACTGGCGCCCCTGCTATCGTTCCGCTGCCCGTCGGATGATATTCTATACAAAGAGGCATCTCGCTTCGATTGGTCGCAATTGTTCAATATCAGCAAATCTTTCGCGGTTTTCGCGACGGTGTCGAACAGCAATATCAATCATTCCCAATACGCCGCCCGCCGTCTCAAAGATGTGATCGCAGATCAATTCCGCACAAAATACAACCTGCGCCCCAATGTCAATCCCACCGACCCGGACATCTGGCTCAACCTGAATATCCGGGAAAACATAGCGGTGATTAGTCTGGACACTTCCGGGGGGCCGCTTCATAAACGGGGATACCGCAAAATCAACATGGAGGCTCCGCTGCGCGAAACTCTGGCGGCAGCCATTGTCAGGCTCAGCGAATGGGACGGTTCTACGCCGTTGGTGGATCCGATGTGCGGTTCCGGCACTATTTTAGCGGAAGCCATGATGGCGTATCGCAAAATTCCGGCGGGATACAAGCGGGCGAGATTCGGCTTCTACCATTTGCCGGATTTTGACTCCAGAACCTGGGAAAAGGTGAAGCGGGATTGCGAGGAGCGGATTCGTCCATTGCCCGACGGATTGATTAGTGGAAGCGATATAAACCCCGAATCGATCCAGGCGGCTCGCCAGAACCTGGCGGCCATTCCCGGAGGGGACGAGATCAAGATCAAAGCGAAAGACTTCGAGAGTATCGATAGCATCAAACATTCCACAATCATCACCAATCCGCCCTATGGGGTCCGGATCGGCGAGAAGGAAAACGCGCGACTACTGGTCAAGCAATTCGGCGATTTCCTGAAACATCGCTGTACCGGTTCTTCGGCCTTCATTGTCTGCGGAGATACCTCCATCGTAAAAAGTATCGGTCTACGCACCTCCAGCCGTTTCACTCTATATAACGGCCCGCTGGAAATCCGGCTGGTGCGACTCAACCTTTATTAATCCAGTCGTTTAGACTTGACTAAAAATAGTGGAATCACTAAAATCTATCCATGATATCAATTAAACAATGGCTTAAATCGAAAGAGATATTCGCGAGGGGAAAAATCGGCCTGGCCCTGGGGGGCGGAGGCGCGCGGGGAGTGGCCCATCTTGGAATCCTGAAGTACCTGGAGGAAAAAAATTATCCGGTGGATTTTATTGTCGGGACATCTGCCGGCGGAATTTTCGGCGCGCTGTACCTATTGAGCGAAAACAGCGACGAAGCCTACGAAAAGATGGTGACGGCCATAGAAGAGGCCAATGGGGCCAAAAATTTGGTTAACAGCGCCATTGAAAAATCAAGCTTGCTGTCGAATCTCAAAGAAAAATTATACCTGGCCAAATCCCTGGTATCACCTTCGATATTGGAACAGGAGCCGTTGCGGCAATTTATCACGGTACTACTGGGCGATCATGTGACATTCGCCGATCTAAAAAAGCCCCTCTATCTTGTGGCCACCGATCTCCACAGCGGCAACGACATCGTCATCGGCAGCGGAGACCTATTGACTCCCCTGATCGCCACATCCTCCATTCCCGGAGTCTTTCCTCCGGTCCCATATAGAGATTATTGTCTGGTGGACGGCGGCACCACCCAGAAACTTCCATCCAAAATCGCCTACAAACTGGGAGCCGAAAAAGTATTGGGGGTGGATATCAGTTCCACTTACAACCCCAAAAAAGAATATCCCCGGGCCGCCGACGTCGTGATCCGGGCAGAAGAGGTCGCCAGCGCGGCCCTTCACCGGGAGAACCGCAAAGCGGTCGATCTGCTTTTGCACCCGGAATTCCATGAGTTCAAGTGGCATGAATTCAAACGGCACAAAGAGGCCTTTACCTCAGGCTACCTGGAGGCCCTCAAGCATGAAGAAGATATCGAGCGCTTCTACAACAATAGATCAAACTCCCACTACAAAGCAATTTGCGGCGAGCCCGCGTATTTTATATTGGTGTGACCGGTGAACACTCTTTACCTCATCCGGCATGGCGAAACGGCATCTAACCGGAAGGGGATCTTCCGGGGCCGCCTGGACATCCCGCTCTCTCCGGCCGGCATTCGCCAGGCGCAGGAATTGCGGCGGTATTTTGAAGGGATCGCTATCGACGCCGTTTTTTCCAGTCCGCTGAAGCGGGCGCTGGATACAGCTACCATCGCGTTTCCCAGCCGGAACATTCAACAGGATGAACTACTGAACAATCTCGACCTGGGTGATTGGAGCGGCCTGGACAAAGACCGGGTGGCGGAAGAATCGCCAGAATTATGGCAAACCTGGATTACCACTCCGGAAAAGATGACATTCCCGAACGGCGAAGGATTGGATGCGGTTTACCGGCGGGCCGATCAATTTCTGAAGAACATCCGCCGGTTGGACACGAACGCTGTTGCCGCAATTTCCCACCGTTCCGTCACCAAAGTCATTCTCGCGGCGGCCGTCGGACTTTGTGACGATTATTTCTGGAAATTCCACCTGGACAATTGTTCGGTCACTCAATTGATTTTTGACCGCACCAGGAATTTCACCATTTACAAACTCAATGAAACCCATTTCCTGAGTCAGACTGCCCACGAATGGTACTAATAGGAAAAACGCCGGTATCCGAGGAGCGGAACGTCCCCGCTCCCCGGGATTATTGATTGAATACTTATTTGTTCTCTTTCTCGAATTTTTCCATGAACGCGACCAGGGTTTTGACGCCCTCGATCGGCATGGCGTTGTAGATAGATGCCCTGCAACCTCCGACGCTACGGTGTCCCTTGAGACCCATCAAACCCGCCGCGGTCGCTGCCTTGATGAACTTCTCTTCCAGCTCTTCCGGCTGAATCCTGAAGGTGACATTCATAAGCGAGCGGTCCTCTTTGTTGGCGGCGCCGTTATAAAAATCACTATTGTCGAAATAGTCGTACAACAATTTCGCCTTCTCTTCGTTGATTTTTTCGATTCCTTCCACGCCGCCCATCTTTTCCAACCATTCCATCACCAGATTCACGATATAGATGGAGAAACTGGGAGGAGTGTTGTACATGGACTGGTTTTCCGCATGTATTTTATAATCGAGCATAGCCGGTAATCCTTCGGCCACATTATCGAGCAGATCGTTGCGGATAATCACCAGAGTCACCCCGGCGGGTCCCATGTTTTTCTGCGCGCCGGCATAAATGAGCCCGAACTTCGATACATCCACCGGACGGCTAAAAATATCCGAAGACATATCCGCTACCAGAGGCACATCACCGGTTTCAGGGAATTCCTTGAACTGGATGCCGCCGATTGTCTCATTCGACGTCACATGCACGTATACGGCGTCGGAAGACAGATTCAGATTTTTAGGAATATAATTGAAATTTTTATCTTCCGAGGTACCAGCGACATTGACTTTTCCAAAGAGCTTGGCCTCTTTGATAGCTTTTTTGGCCCATGATCCGGTATTCACATAATCCGCGGAACCGCCTTTCAATAGGTTCATCGGAATCATGCTGAACTGCATGGACGCGCCGCCCTGAAGGAACAGCACCGAATAATTATCCGGAACGCCATAGAGTTTCCGGATCCGTGCCTCGGCAGACTCGGCAATTGCCATAAAGTCTTTTGACCGGTGGCTTATTTCAAGAACAGAGAGTCCGATTCCATTCAAATCCAACAACTCTTCCTGGGCTTTTTTCATAACGTCCATCGGAAGAATTGCAGGTCCTGCATAGAAATTATACTTTCTTGACATGATGTGAGTCCTCCTGTGTTGTTAAATTAAGACCAATAATTATTTAGTTTAAATTATACAATGATCGCCAGAAAAAACAACCATAAACAGTTGAAATTATTAATAATTAAGGAAAAAATTATTGCTCAAGAAAATACTGTTCCCAGTAATTTTTCCATCGACAATATTTTTTTCATCCCGCACCGGTGAATCGAAGAAATAGCGACATCTTTTACCCGCTCGGTGATAAAATCGAGATTCGCCAACGGGTCGCGCCCGGCATTGCATATATACATATTCTCGAGAATTTCCAACTGTCTGATCACCTGGTTTGCCGAATGGCGCTTCGCTTCATGGACGGTGGCCTTGAAATCCATCCCCATCATGTCGCGCAGATAAGCATCCCAGCGCTCTTCTCCCTCCGCCTTGCGTTTGCGTAGATAGTGCTGCATCAGCACATACGGGATACCCTCCTCCGAGGCCGCCTGAATGGCGCGATCCTCCATCAGCCACCCTAGATTATGAATGGCGATCTTCGCCGAAACCGTCTCGCCGATCCGTCCGGTAAACGGCTCCACGATATTCTTCGCGGACTCTTCGAGACTATCGAAGCGGTTCAACACGAAATAAACGCGGTAATTCCCGATCAATCGTTGCAAATATGGAATAACCGCATTGCGGGGAAAATGAGCCGCAGCTTCGAGGAGAAAATCGTCAAAATTAAAATTTTTACCATCATAACCATCCTCCAACCGTTGGGTCATCTCCATAAGGCCGGAACGGTCCGCTTCATTTATCTGTTTCAACAACGGATTGCTGCGATACGTTCCCTTCAACAACATCCGGCAAGAACGCAACAGCGACGCCCGAACCATTTCAGCGGCGGACGTGGCGGCCGCTCCCAATTTGGGAGTGAAGACCAGGATACCGGTATTTGTAAACGGCAAAAATTCCAATACATGGTTGTCGAGCCCCGCCTTCATGTCCACAATGACAAAATCCGCGTCCAACGAGTTGATTCCCCGGATCAATTTCCGTGTCACCGGCAATTTATAGTTGACGATATCCTCGATAAAGTGTTTGGGGGAAGCCAGGAGTCTGAACTTCGCGAACAACCGTTCCGGATCGAGGCTGAGGGAAAGTGGCGCCAGGCAGGATTCGATGGGTACGTCTTTTTTTATGAAGTGGTACAAATCCGCATCAAGCGGCATGTTCAGGAAACTCCGGGCGCTGGAGGTACCGGCGTCCAGATCCACCAACACTGTCCGTTTGGTGCGGGATAGATTGAGGGCGAGATTGAGGGCAAATGTCGTTTTCCCCACTCCGCCTTTTCCCGAAGATACCGGAATGATAATCATCTATTCCTCTAACCCCGGGTATTCGAAACATCGCTGAATCCAATTCTCAATCACAATGATATTTTAAATCATTTTGGAAATTTTGTAAAACTTTTTTTCCAGAGAAGCATTACGCGAGATTTTCCGTACCCACACCTTGAAATAAATTCCCGGTCATACTAAGATTATTACCTATGAATAGAAAACAGGAGCGATCATGACGAAAAAATATCTAGCCGCAATCCTCATACTATTACTTATGACAATCGCAATGCGGGCGGAAGACGGAAAAGACACGGTTCTCATTCCCAAAACAGTGTTCACCGGCAAAACCATCCCTCTCAAAGAGATCGGGCAACCGGAAAAAGTCATTGTTAACGGAAAGGAAATGACAGGCCCGGCAATCGAATTCGATCATAGCGGCGAATACAAAATCACAATCGTCGCAGGCGGCAAAACCCAATCATTCAATACCTACGCTATTCACGGCCTCCTGACCATTCTCCCGCCGATCCTCGCCATCATCCTGGCGTTGCTATTCAAAGAGGTCATTCTGGCGTTATTCCTGGGAATCCTGGCGGGTTCGCTTTTCATCAACCGCTTCGATGTGATCGCCGCATTTTTCAATGTCATCGACAAATACATCCTGGAAGCTCTGGCGGACAAGGAGCGGGCTTCGATTGTCATCTTCACCCTGTTTCTCGGAGGAATGGTGGGCATCATCAGTCGATCCGGCGGCGTCCAGGGAATTGTGGACAGTTTGTCCAGAAGAGTCAGATCCGCCCGCACCACTCAACTATACACCTGGTTGATGGGGATTTTGATCTTCTTCGACGATTACACCAACACCCTGATCGTGGGCAACACCATGCGCCCGCTGACCGACAAATGGAAAATTTCCCGCGAAAAACTTTCGTATATTGTGGATTCCACAGCCGCCCCCATGGCCTCCATCGCCATCATCTCCACCTGGATCGGCTTCGAGATCTCACTCATCAATCAATCGCTCAAAGCGTACAATATTGATTTCGACGCCTACAACCTCTTCCTGTCGTCGCTCCCCTACCGCTTTTACCCATTTCTGGCGCTTCTATTCGTATTCTTGATTTTTACCATAAAAAAAGATTTCGGCCCCATGTGGAAGGCGGAAATCAGAGCGCACGAAGGAAAAGTCCTCCGGGACGACGCCATTCCGCTGGCGGACTTCGAATCCTCCGGCCTATCTCCAGCTCCAGGTACCCGTTGCCGTTGGTACAACGGATTGATTCCCATCATCGTGGTCATCGTCTTCACATTTGGAGGGTTATATATTTCCGGCAAAAGCAGTCTCCTGCAAAGCGGCGATCCACTGGCGCATAAATCCCTGGGGGCCATTCTCTTCTCCGGCAGTCTCCTCCGCGACCTGGGGAGCATCATCTCATCCGCCGATTCATTCCAGGTATTGTTGTGGGCCTCGTTGATGGGTGCCTTCACCGCGTTGACCCTGGCAGTGACCCAACGGATCCTGCATCTCAGGGACGGCGTCACCGCTTTTGTGCAGGGAATGAAGTCCATGATGATGGCGGTGGTGATCCTGATTCTCGCCTGGTCCCTGGGTGTTGTGCTGGATGAGCTCCGCACCGCGGATTTCCTGGTCAGCCTGCTATCTTCGCATCTCGACTATCACCTCCTTCCAGCGATCGTATTCATCCTCTCGGCGTTCATCGCCTTTTCCACCGGTTCCTCTTGGGGCACTATCGGAATTATGTACCCCCTGGTCATCCCCATCACCATCGGTATCACGCAAGGAACGCAGGATTTCAAACTATTTTTGGTGTTATCCATTTCTTCCGTCCTGGCGGGTGGAGTGTTCGGCGACCATTGCTCGCCCATCTCCGACACCACCATCATGAGTTCCATGGCTTCCTCCTGCGATCACATCGACCATGTGAAAACCCAGATCCCCTACTCGCTCCTGGTGGCGTTGATCTCGCTGCTGCTCGGAATCATCCCGGTCTCCTTTGGATTCCCCTACGCCATATCGATAATTCTATCCATATCCGCATGCGCTGCGGTCATCATGATCTTCGGCAAACCGGTGAACGCCCGATAGTTTTCAAAGGAGTTGCATAAACCTCTATAATCTGCTATCGTGTAACATTGAATACACTGGAGGTTTTTGTACATGAAAGAACAGAAAGCGACAAACATCGTATGGCACGAGCACTCGGTCAAGCGGGAAGAGCGCGAGGCGCTTCTCAAACAGAAAGGAGTGGTGCTATGGTTCACAGGACTACCCTCGAGCGGGAAATCCACGATCGCCAACGAGATCGCGTTCCAATTGCATCAACGGGGTAACTTCACCTATGTTTTAGATGGCGACAATATTCGCCACGGTTTGAATAAAGATCTCGGTTTTTCTCCCGAAGACCGGGAAGAAAATATCCGCCGTATTTCCGAGGTGGCAAACCTGTTCGCCGATTCCGGCGCCATTACAACCACGGCATTTGTCTCTCCCTACCGGAAAGACCGTGATTTTTGCCGCACTTTGCTGGAAGAAGGACGTTTTATCGAAATCTTCGTCAAGACCTCTCTTCACAGTTGCGAACAACGCGATCCCAAAGGGTTGTATAAAAAAGCCCGCGCGGGCGAGATTCCCCAGTTCACCGGTATCTCCGCTCCATACGAAGAACCGCTGAAGCCGGAAATCGTCCTGGATACCGATCAGATGACCATCGAAGAGGAAGTAGAATTCGTCATCGAATATTTGAAGAAAAGCGGTATTATTCAGTAATTCACCAATGAGCGGATCCCTCGTCTCAGGCGATTGTTAGGATCATGAGAAAATCTTTTTTATTTATCCTGATTCTGACAGTCGCCTGGTTACTATTCAAAGGGGGAGAAAGCTCCGGCAATTCCAGAAAACGCATCCTGCAACGGTTATCCGCCACAATAAACTTTGTGGCCTGGTCGCTGTTGGTTATATACGGATGCGCCTTTATCTATTGGTTGATAAAAGAAATCCTGTAAATCTTCAAGATCGCTATTCGCTTTTCTGGTAAAACTGAACCACCATTTGCGCCTCGAGGGTTTGCTGGTTTCCCTTTTCATCCCGCACAGTGCAGTACATCAAGACAGTCGAAGGATTCTTGCCGTTGAACATATCGCCAGGGACCGTGGTGATGGTATCGTGGATATTGGCGTAAAGATTGATGATGCCATTGGATTCAAGCGGTTCGATATTGGTTTTGAATGGATCCAGCACCACCGGGAACCAGAAGGAATCGTAGTTGTCGAGGCCAATCTCGAATATGAACTCGTCTTCATCATCATATATTTCAAAGGACCAATCGATAATCTCGCCCCTCACATTATTGTCTGCGTAAATCGCCACGCTGGCGAGAAATGAGGTAAGATTTTTGGTCAAATCCCGGTCGGCCCTCATGAAATAATTCGGCTCGAACCGAAAAATCCCCTCTTTCGCCTTACATCCACTCGTCGTCATAATGCCGGCCAACATTAAAACTACCATATAAAGACCAATTATTTTTTTCATTATTTTTTCTCCACTTCTCAAAATTGTCAGGGGCAATTTTCAGATTAATTTATATCACAAGTTCCTATCTTAAATCAATGAAGGTTACGGAAATTGGGCAAAAAAAAAGCCGGGCGCATTCAAGCGCCCGGCTCTCTATAGGGAGGTTTTTTTATTTTTTCTCACCTTTTGAGGAGACACCACCGCCACTTTTGGTATTGTTGGCGACCCCGCCGGAACGCCCGCCAACAGAGGCGGCGCTCTGGCCGTAAGCGGTACCCGAACTGCCGTAAACAGAAGGCCGATACCGCATGTTGTTCATGAGTGTGGATCTGTTCAGTCTACCATCCGTGATGTCCGACCTGTTGATATTTCTCAGGTTATACTTGATTTTGCTGTTGACATTGTGAGAGGTGATTTGAAGACTGGGCATGACCACGGCATTGTTTTTGCTGGAATATTTCAGTGGAACTCCGAGTTTATTGGAGATCACCTGATCGGGATTCCAGTCCCTCACAATTCCAGGGAGCGCTTTTTTCCGCAGCGCGTTCCGGCTAATCTCTCCATCTTTTTCGAGCGGATTGTGCTGCTTGTAAAAAATGTTGTTCCGGTAGACCAGCCACGTCTTGATCCTATTTATATCCAATCCCGGAGCTTTTCTAAAAGTTTGGGAGCGATCCGAGCCTATGTACCGGCTCAAATTCTTCAACGGGGTATCATTCATTTTTTTGATAATCGAAGCCACATGCTCAGGTACGCCATCAAACGAAGGTTTTTCATGGTTTCCGCCTCCGGTTATATGGTTCTTGAATTTACGGCTCCACCCGGCAACCCCCTCTTTCCGATAGGTGTAATAACCATGGTAGCCGCCATAGACCGCATCGACCCAATAATCGAGAGTGTTGCTGAAGAACGGCTTAAAACCAGGGGGATAATAATTCCAATCAGACCAATAATTCCAATTGGTGGCATACATGGACCAGAGGAATTGAAACCGGTAACCGTTCATCATATTCCACAGCATATTGATGTCGATCATTCCAGGGGAGAACGCGGTTCCGGGGATCCAGACCCAGCCGTCCTTCTTCATCCAGTGCCAGGTCCCCATATGCGCCGGCACCCATCCCCAGGCCTGAGTGGGAACGACATACATTTCATTCTTCACCCAGACATATTTGGCGTCAAAAAAAGGTCTCCGGTCGGCGAAACTATCCTGATAGGGCTTCCACACATAACCCAGCAATTCGTCGTATACCCATTCGCCATAGATACTGGACCATTTTTCCGCGAACTCCACAATCGAGCGGGGATATTTATAGATAGGTTTCGGAACTTTACTGATGCCGGTGTGCAAATCCTTGAAATTGTTGTTCACATAATCGTTCCACAATTGAAATTCGGCGTTTCTACGCTTACTGTCGATTTTGAATTCATCGGCAGTCGTAATGATGGAACCTATATTCGCCCGGATAAACTCTTTTTTGGTCGACCTGGGGCCGGGACCGAACAATACGCCTACCTTGCCCCGTTCGACGTAGATATGAGAACCGGTGTCATCGAGCGAGATGGCCGAGGTCGAATCGTTCGACATTTTAAATGCGGCGTGGGGCGTGATGATCTGAAACATTTCCCGGTTGTAAATATTGTTCATCGAATAAATGTTCCCTTCCAGCAGCTCAAGCGAGGTAATCTTCCAGTTTGTGGTCAAACTTTCGGCCCTGATGGTCTGAATTTTGACCTTACTGTTTTTGTCGATCCTCATAATGGTGCCGTTGTCGAACTGTAGCTCGCAACGCCCTTTGCCGGTGGTATACAAGACATCACCCGGCATTAACGGGAAATTTACGATTGCTTTTTGCGCCTCAGTTTTCCCCTCCTGCAAAACAAACGCGCTGTCTTCCACTAGCGAAACATAGCCAAATACTTGCTGGGATTCGACATTCGCAAATCCGGGAATCACCATCCCCAACAGCACAACAAGAGCCAATAACAAACTGCGTTTCATGTTAATCCTCCAAGATTCATACATTCAAACATAATAGAACAAGCATGTTCAATGCCAGATCCTGGAGGTTTAAATGTCCTTTTTTTGTGACAACAGTTTTTATTTTTGTACTATTTTCGGTCCGTAGATAAATGCCGAACCAGAAAGAATGATATCTTTCCCCGCAAGGTCCGTATATTGGCCTTGCTGGTCAAAACCTTCGAATTTTCCGTCGCTGCCGGCGCTGGCAACCCAGAAATTGTCTCCTTCGGCCCGGTAGTACAGATCATTCCCCCACGCATCTTTTGTGGACAGTTGCTTCATGTAGAGGGGAACGAAATTTTTGTAATAATTCAGCTCATTTATTTTTTTGACATCCGGCGCGTAATCATAGTCATTGATGAATGACTGGATGCCGCGGCCTGTCGAGAGGAGAATCGCCATCGTGATTTTGACTTTGGACGAAAGACCGGCGCTGCCAAGTTTGGACGAAAGTTTCTCCAGATTTTCGCCTCCGGTGATCTTGCCCTCGACCAGGTTTGCATATTCCACTTTTATTTTTTCACCGTCGATCGATAAATTCTCATCCTTGATGTTGGTGAACGTAAAAGTTAGTTTTTCGCGGGCCTTTATCACGTCGGGGTCTGTTTGATATTTCTTGATATTCATTTTGCCGAGGTTTTCGGCGAACTGTACCACAGCCATCAATTTCGCCATGGTCTCATTTTCGCCTTTCCCGGGTTTGGATTGATCGGACGAAAATTTTCCCAGCAGTTGATTGATCCGGGGAATCAACTCTTCCATCTCATTTGTGAAGGTATCTATTTTTTCAACCATTTCCCGCGAAGTACGGGCGCTTGACATCCCGTCTATATAGGCATTGACTACCCGGACCTGCTGTTCCCATATGGCCTGGGCCTCTCCAAATTTTACCCGTTCCTGCCTGCAGGCTGTATTCGTAAGTACTAAGGTTATTCCCGACACGATCAAGAATGCAACCACTACTCTTTTTTTCATTACGCCTCCAAAAATTCATGTAAAACATCTAGATAACATTTATATCAATTCTTAAAAAAGAAATCAATTCGAATCTGATTCAACCGGGGTACTTTTTGATTGAAAAATTATTTTTATTATACTATAATCATTTAGCAATGCACGAAGGGAGTGGAAGATGGAAAAAAGGAAGGCAATTCGAAAGAAAAAAAGAATTATGATCAAACTCGATCAAACCTCCGCAATTCTAGTCGATATCTCCAAAGACGGTTTGAGAGTCTCCTCCGGTATCGCGCCAACTCACCGCAAAGTCAACATCGAATTGAACAACGAGAATCAAAATCTCAACCTTGAAGGAAATATCCGTTGGATAAAACGCAAAGTGGCGCTCCAAAAACTATACGAAATCGGCATCGCAATCATTAGTGCCCCGGATAGCTACTATCAATTTATCGATTCCCTACAAATCCAATGATGGATTGACAATCAATACAACTCACGCTCCGGCAGTATCCTGTCGAGATAGCGAAAAAATGGAACTTCGGCCGCAATGAGATTAATTCCTATATCTTTGAGATTTTGCACGGAATATTTGCGGTCCACCCAACGAACTTCGCCAAATATCGATAACATCCGGTCTGCCGCCTGAAGTTTGATACTGACCTCTTTTTTTACCGGTTCCACGGACGACGAGATCCGCATCCCGCCCCGGGAAATATCCAGCAAAAGTCCAGGCTTGTCGTCTATCTTAACCATAATCCGTTTTTGAACCCGCGGGAACTGCCGGCGTTCCTGTTCTTTTACCCCTTGCATATTCCCACCTCTCTTATACCATCTCTATATATAGTATCAACCAGATCAAATTTCAACCACGAATCATGTAGCCGGTAAATGTTTATTTTATTCTGATGGTCTTGATCTTCCTTACCCGGCGGTTGCCCAACAAATCCGAAACAACCACCCGGGCCATAACCTTACCCGTGATTTCCGGGAGCGGAAGCTCTATGACAAATCGTTCGGTCCGCAAAAATTCATCTTCCGTCTTGCTGATAGTCTCAGTTTTGGAAACCCGGCGCACCACGGTACCCTGATAGAGGGAACCCTCCGCTTTCACGTTCACCAGATAACCGGTCCCCTCCCGTCGATACGATAATTGCGAAGGTTTCATCGATACCACCAGCATGTTCCTCTGCCTGTCGTAATCGATTTCAGGCGCCAGTCGCCCGGGACCGCCTTTCACTCCGGTCGTTATAATAGCCTCTTCTTTCAACGTGTTTATGGCCTCCAATAAAGACGGATTTGTCGTACTCAAGCGGTAGGTGGCGCCAAATTTACTTATAAATGGGATCGCCAACTG
>JAHELQ010000047.1:13954-18245 GCA_024644125.1 Candidatus Aminicenantota bacterium
CGGTCATATATCCACAACTCATAACCGGTACCGTCGTAACTCTGGATAGCGCTGCGCCGGTCGATAGTGTCCGGAGGGCCGAACAAAATATAAATTCTTCCACGATCCGTATCATATCCAGAACCGCTGCCCTCCCTGAACAACTGGTTCGCCGCATCGATCCGCTCATCCGCTTCAATCTTGAACTCATTTTCCACCGTTCCCGGATCAGGATCCCTGGAATCCCAAAAATCGCGGACAAATTCCCGCCGCGATCCTTCATCGGGCAAACTCTGCAACAATTGGGCCTCGTCCCTGGTCATAAACACGTGATATCTATCATAAAATGTCCGGGTGATGGGATCCAGCTTGATATCGCTCACACAACCTCCCAAAATCACCGTCAGCAACAAAGCTGATACAATCCCAACCTTTTGTGTCATCATTTTTCCTCTCCATATAAATTATAGTATAAACAAAACAATTTCAACATCAAATTTAACATAGAATTTTCACCGCTTGAATCGCACCATTTTTTAAGATAATATTATGCAATGCAACACGACCACATCCTAAACACCGGCCGGAATTTCAGGGTAGACATCGTGCTCCTGGAACCGGAAATACCGCAGAATACCGGCAATATCGCGCGCACATGCGCTGCATTGGGCTGCAAACTGCATCTGATTGAACCGCTTGGTTTTTCTCTGGAAGATAAATATCTCAAACGGGCGGGACTGGATTACTGGACTCTCCTCGAAGTGGACGTGCACAAGAACATCGATACCTTTCTCAATGCCAATCCCGGCGGCGTTCTCTTTTTTTTCAGCAAGAAAGCCGACAGAGCCTACCACGAAGCCGCATTCGCCGGCCAATGTTTCCTTGTTTTCGGAAAAGAGACTTTGGGATTGCCGGACTCACTGTTGGAGACCTACCGGGACGCATGTTACCGCATTCCCATGAGAGAAGGAGCCCGCTCTCTCAACCTCGCCAATTCGGTGGCGATCACCGCCTATGAAGCCTTCCGCCAAAATGGATTTCCAGGACTATTAGAACGGAACGGCCGAGAATAGCTGTTCCCGCCGCCGGTCAAACCACTCCCTGATTGGCTGCGACTCGGACGTGACCGTTGTAAACTCGACAACCACCTTCGTTATTTTCTCATTCTCCAGAGTGCCAAATAGAGAAACAAAATTGAAGAGACTCCGCTCCACCGACAACCGGGACTTTTTTATAAAATCGTCATTCAAGGCATTGCTGATCAATTTCAGCCGGCACCCAAGCTTCACTTTTTTGATATACTCGGGTACATCCCCGCCGGCAGCGTCCCTGACGTTATTCACCACCAAATACCCTGGATATTGAGCCAACTTGCCAAAACTATCTTTTCCATACACAAACAGCGGATTGACAGTGGAATTGATATAGAGGGGTGTCTTGACCGTCAAAACACCATCACTCACAACAAAGTCGCCGTCCGCCATCTTCGCCAGATCAACGAAAGCCGCCACTTTCCCCCTGGCGATGTAGGCGATTTCCGGTAGATTTTGTTTGGCCGCGGCTTCACATTTGACATCTTCATAATAATTCCTGTAAAATCCGGCGGGATCCAGAATCAACACATCTTTGAGCAACGATATCATGAACCGCCGTTTATCAGCGGCTCCCAGACCGGCGATATGTCTATCCTGCTGCCGGCTTTCCCGGTAATACACATTCAAATAGGCTTCCAACAACACGTCGAACAACCCATCTTTCCCCGGATACTGCATCCGGTTAAAAACGTCCAGCAAGTGCGTGCCGTTATCGCCGCCATCCATCCCGGGTGTTTCCCTTATCTTCCGGTACAGGCCAAATACTTCGTCGGCTTTCCCCGATCCGATCTCCTCCGCCAACGAGTTTACCACCTCGCCGTAATATTTCGCGGAATACAATTTCGCGATGTCCTTGATATCCGCCACAGTAATCGAAGTTGCTTGAAGATCGATCCCGGAAGGAAACAAGACGCCGAAAAAGCTGAAATCCAAAAACAACACGGCCACGACCGCGACAACGATGAACGCGATGATTCGCCCCTTCATCAGACCTCTCCTCCCTGGCTTTCTTCCATTTCCCGCGACATATCGAAAAAGATCAGCGGTTTTCCCTCATCCTTAAACGTCACCGCGCATTTGTACCCAAGACTCTGGAAAAATTTTCCAAAATACTTCCGGGTGCTTCGTTGAGCTTCCGCTTCAATATCCAGAAAATTCAAGTAAGCCCTGATGTCCTTGTCCGCGTCCCGCAAAATTTTTTCGCGGTCTTCCAGGGATATCTTGTTGAACAGTCTTCCAGTGGTGAGATTGTGGTCTTCGTTGATCCCCTCCTCGTTAAAATCGTACGAAATGATCTCGATGGGAGGCAGTGTTACATAAACCTGTTTAAGCCGTTCGTCGATGACGATGTCCCGTTCGCCGATGCGATCGATGTCGATCCCCGCTTCGATTTTCGGCTCGATCCACGCCACATAAGTGGCTATGCCCAAACTGAAAACCAAAAATTTTTTCTCTTTTTTCGCAAACAAAATTTTACGCAACCGGAATTCCACAGTCGCCAGTTTCGCGATCTTCTGAATCTTGTTCACCAAAGCACGTTTGTCCAGCTCTCGCGCCCGTGAACATCCTCCGCCAACCACAACCGACAGAACGACAACGACAAATAATCCAGCAAACCACTTCTTTGCCCGCATGCCTTCCTCCTTCACTAGTTTCCGTCCCTATTTTAGCACGCAGACAAAAATTTTACACACCGCAACCCGGGGGACAACCCGGGATTAGGTAAGTATATTTTCCCTAACGATGCTTCGATGCAGACTCGTTACAAACGAATCCTTCCTTGCAAAAAAATGAAAGAGTGGACTGGGGCAGTTGTCTGCACTCAATTCGTACCTACATGTTTTTCAGTTACAGCATCTGCTCCATGACAAAATGCCTCTGCTTTTCAGCCGCGCGGTGAAACATAACCCAGGGTTTAGTTGCGAAGCCCGACCCCATATTGTACTTCCGCTTTCTGAAATCCGCCGGTTTATCGTCATCCCAATCAACATCAGGGCTTTCCAGCGCATCTTCCCGCCAGGCTTTATTGTCATAGTCATATACAGCTCCACTATTCTCAAATAAATAGCCAAATGCGGCCTTCCAAGAATGGCATTTTACTTCAATATCGGCCTCAGATTTTACAAGAGTTTTTATTCTAGGTTGGATATCATTCCAGGACGCCATTGGTTGCGCTCCCGCCAGTTTTTGACCCAGGAGAAGATTGTAAATTTTTTCGGCAGCGTTCAAGAACTTATCACTATTATTATGCTCAATAATCTGATTATTCGTTCCCATTTGGTATCTCCATGTCAGATGCGACATATCAGGATAGTTACCTGCTTGCCCATGACCGATATGTGGTAAAATATCTAGAAAAATATTTTCAATAAATAAATTTTCCCAGCGGCCGTTTTTGAATACATGAATAGCCTCAACATCATTTACCTTTTCCTCAATACCGGAGAATCCCTCGTGAGAAAAGGTGTCCGCAAAAGTATGTAAAGCGACACCCATTCGATATAGCCTCAAATCCTGCTCCTTTTCAGCAGCGGCGGCCCGAAAAACTTGCAGAGCAAATTCTGAAGCCGGTTTCGTTACATAAGTGTCATCACCCGTTTGCACAGGCTTCGGAGGGATAAAATGGAACGGGAAATACACTTTTTTCTGAACTCCCCAATCAAAGGCCTTCAGGCCATTATGCGCAGTTCGCACCGGGTCAAATATCAACTTCCCAACCTTAATGGGTTCATTCTCAGTTGCGCCATCAACATATTCAGAAGAATATGCAATTGTGATTGCCTCTTCGGGACTAAAACCTGCAACTCTCGCGAGCACGCCAATACAATAAAAATGAAAATCTTTTTGCATTTTTTCTCTCCCCAATTTTTTTGGACTTTCTGAGCCCCCTTTTATATACTTAGTTATATGAGGGAAATTCGACAAAAATTCTACTAAATTAAATGCAAAAATAATTTTTTTTAAAGAGTGGAAAGGTGGGTATATTTTCCATTCTGGATGGAAGAGGAGATGGGGACAGGCAAGCGAAGCAGAATTCGTAGCATTCGTCGTCGAGAAGCACTCGATGAAAGCTTCGATGATTATCTGCGGCATCGCAGCATCGCATCATCGGCATCTTTGATTCTACCAGGACTTCCGAACCGGGCTTCTCCGAACCGGGCTTCGGAAAATATTATCGAAAAAATCTCGAAAAACGGTTCAACCGGTTGAAATTCGTT
>JAHELQ010000048.1 GCA_024644125.1 Candidatus Aminicenantota bacterium
CCAATCCCGCAGGTAGCGAAAATCGATTCCCACTGTACGGGCCTGGAGTTTCGCCACAGGAGGCATGGTCCGCTTGAACTGGGAGCGAACGATCAACCGTTTGATTTTTTCGATATTGGCGGACGCATATCCCATTCCGGCAATATCTGACTCTTTTTTGCGCATATCCACCAGGAGGAAGAGAATCTCGTCCAATTCCTTATAAGTGATTCCGATTTCGCCCTCGTCGGTTTGGCTCTCCCATAGATCGGCCGAAGGTTTTTTGTCGATGATTGCCTGCGGAATATCCAGATGCTCAGCCAATTGGAATACCTGCGTTTTGTACAAATCCCCGATGGGCAGGAAAGCGGCGGCTGAATCGCCATATAGAGTGGAGTAACCGATCATCATTTCACTTTTATTGGAGGTGCCAACCACCAACGCTTTTTTCCGTTCGGAAAAATCATATAAAACCGACATTCTCTCGCGGGCGCATTTATTCCCGATCAATAGTTTATTATCTGTGGGGAATCGATCGAAATACGCATCCACCGAGGGACTGATATCGACGATATCATATGCCACCCCCAGGGATTCGCATAACTGCCGCCCATCCTGGAGACTCTGCGGCGACGACAATCTATACGGCATGAGTAGCCCGAAGGTATGTTCGGCTCCCAGCGCCCGTTGCGCCAGCGCCAACGTCACGGCGGAATCGAGCCCACCGGAAACTCCGACGATTCCGTTTTTGAAATGATTCTTCCAGACCGAGTCCCTGATAAATTGCACCAATACCTGCTCAGCTATTTCGCGGTGTATGTCAAGCATCGAGTATCCTCTTCATCTCTTTCAATATTAGATCGGGTTTTTCGTCCCGCGCGTAATTCCCACCGATCCGGGAATTCCTGACATCATCCATCGTGATTTCGAAATCGAGAACATCTTCATCGAAATATCTGGCCATCTGCACAATCCCCTTGCCCGGGCGGGCAAAGAACGATCCGCCGCCGAAGCCGATACCGTCTTCGAAACCGGTACGATTGACAAACATGTAATTCTGGTGATAAAAAACCGAATAGGTATAGCCCAGGTTTTCCCAGAATTTGAAAGATCCGAAACCCTCTTTGCAAAATCCCCGGTATGGACTATTGGAAATGGCGATGATGAAATCGGAATCCTGCAAAAAATAGAGATAAGCGTTCACAGGAAACAAAATCTCCCGGCAAATCAAAATACCGACCTTAAAACCATTCACCTCGAATGTACGAAAGGTAGTGCCGGCCTTGAATATCATCTCTTCTTCGAACATACCGAAGTTGGGCAATTGAACTTTACGATGGGTATGAAGCAATTTCCCTTTTGAAAAATAGAGGGCGCAATTGTAAATAATACCAGGTCGTTCTTCAATAGGCGCGCCCACGACAATATCGATCTTCCGGCTCAATTCCTCCAGAATTTTGATTTGATCTCCGCCCGGTACCAACGCAATATCGTATACCAGGTCCTTCATTTGGTAACCGCTGAGGCTGAGCTCAGGAAAGACGATCAGTTCTCGACTGTCGGCAACAGCCCGCTCAATTTTTTCTACATGGTAGTCCAGGTTCCGGGAAACATCTCCCAACACCGGGCTAAATTGTACTGCTCGTATTTTCATACGAGTAATATAGCACAACGGAACCAGTCATTCAACCGGAAAAAACCAGAATCACGCGTCAGCGCTTAGATCTCGTCCCCCCAGAACCGATCGCCATCATAATCTTCCCATTCCTGGGCCATCCGGTTCTCCTCAGGTTCTTCCAACAGATCCACTGAAACCTTTTCTCCCCAATCGGTCCAATTCACCTCCAACAAAGCTCCGCAATTCTCACACTCAAATTGCTCGCTCCCGGCCTTTTCCTCGATCTCCTCAAAATCGTTATCGGTATTACAGTAAGAACAAATAATATTGGCGATAATGGGAACCGAGAGAACCTCGATATCTTCCAATTCGATAGTGGCGGTGTAATTGATCCCAAGCCTTGCGCCGCATCCATCGCATTCGACATCCAGGAAATCGTCTTCCAGATCATTGAATTCTACGGACATAGTTTCCCCACAACGGGGGCATTGGATCGTTCCATCCATCTTGAACCCTCCTAAAATATATCAATAGGGAAACGACGCACATCCGAGCTGTCGTACTCCCTTCTCATCGCAGTGAATATGTTATTAAATTGATTCTTATTTACACCAATCCTTACCGTTTGTCAACCACCTGCAATGAAAATTTCATTAATCCTTAGCCGTTCGGTAATATCTGGCGCCTGAATAAAAATCGAAGCGGCGATATCCCCAACATCGCCCGAGTTTTTCTCGATTCGAATTTTCCAGCCCTATCCCGTTCTCACTGGCATTATGATTAAAATTTGAGTATTTTCCAACAGAAAAATATTTTCTCTTGAAGCGACCGGCGGAATTCAGAAAAAAATTTTAGAACCGGAGATTCAAAGAGAGACGGAAGCTTTTGGGGATGTTCAACTCAACTGCGTCGCGTTCTTTGGTACTGTAGAAGACGTGCTCGGAAAGTTCGTAACCGACATCGACAATGTTGAACGCCTCGATACTGAGTACCGCGTCAACGTTGGACAGACGGAACCGATAGTTGAGCCGCACATTCACTTCCGAGAGATAGTCCTCGCGGGGACCGCCTTTTTGGCCTTTTTTGTCTTCCGCCTTGATTGTCTGGTAATAGATCGCCCACTGGTCATACCCATTGACCGCGTTAAAGAACGCGAAGGGTTGTCCATCGCGATATTTCAGGCTGATCCCAAGAGAAAACCTCTTGAACAGGTAAAACCCTGTATAAATATGTCCCACGAAGGCCCGGTCGCCGTCTAGACGGCCATAGGCGTTGAGATGCGAATTGGGGTTGGCCTGCGATTCGCCGATGATGCCGATATCGTTCGACCCTACACCATTTCCGAAAGTGGTGGCCCCCATGCCGATATGGGCCATGAAAGAGAAAGAGAAAAACCATTTATCTTTTTCCCCACCTTTTAGATGTAGGAGTAATTGCGCATAGAACGGATCCTCTTCGAAGGCGTAATTGGAGAGATAATAATTTTTGAAAGGGGAATCGAAGAAATAGAGATCCACCCCATCGACATTTTCGTAAAAGCCGTACTCCTTTTTGAAGTTCACCCAATAGTTATTGGAATTGATCTTGTAGATACCCTTAATGTTGAGAGACCACTTCCGGGAAAATTGCGTAAAAATATTCAAGAGGAACCGCTTCTTTACCGGAGTCTCGATATTTTCGTCCAACAGATGGTATTTCCCACCGGTGAGCCCATAGAGATCGCCGGTTTCCCCGGGCTGGAAGAGGAGATCGCCGTTCAGGTCGTTCCAATAAAAAATACCGCCATAGGGACGTTGTTGCTGCAAAAAGAAGCCCACTTGCGGATTGATATCATAGGGGATCACTCCGTAAGCCAACTGGATCTGTGTCTTCCGATCCTTGAAAAGCCTGATACCTATATCAAAACCGGGATTCGCGAATGTCAGATTGTTCGCGTCGTCTTGAAACGATAGGCCGCTATATTTGAAGAACAAATTGGATTCAATCGATATATCGGGAGACAATTCCAGATCCGCCCTAATTCCGGCTTTCATGTTGGTAGCGATATGATGATAATCGTTCGCGCCATCCCACATAATCACCTGGTAGGGATTGGCGTTGGCGAAAATAGGATTGTATTGATGCGACTCTTCAGCGCCATTGACGCGGGAGTAGCGGAGATCCGCATAGGCATTGATCCTGGCAATCCCGTCGCCGATGTCGAATTCCAGCGGTACGTCTATGGAGGCATTCAACGTGGTGGCGGAAAACTCGCCGAATCTCCCGTAAGGGAATAACCCGTCGCCGTCATTATCCAACAAATCCTTCCCGAAGTTCAGTTCGTAGGGAAGCAGAGTCTCATGTTCTTGCTGGACATAAAGTTTCAGATCAAACGCTTCTTTCGCCAAATGAACACCACCCAGAAAGGACGATTTTTGCTGATCCATCGTTTCCTGGGGGTAGAGGCCTGTCTCGGCGCCGAGATTGGTTCGCTCCGAAAGATCCATCATTCCGATAATTTCCCAATAACCGTCATCCAATTCAACGCGGAATTGGGCTGTGGCCAGCAATACTTCCGCATCCTCCATGAAGGTAGCGTCGAAGGTGTTGAAATCGTTGAATTGCCGCTGTATATCGTAATATTGCAGGGAGAGAGTGAGATTTGAATCTCCGAAATTTTTGTTGAGAAGATAGTCTATGTGCCAATCGCCCAGGCTCTTGCGCCGCTCGTTGTAAAGAAATTTATCCCGAGTGCTGGCTGGGGTAAAGATAAAAAACTGCGCCCAATCCGAATAAGTGCCCATATTGGTGTAATTGGTCGATACTCCCAGCGTTTGGTAGTTTCTGTCAGGCGTTTTCCATGAGAATTCCAATCCGGTATTGCGGGAGAGTGGAGTCTCGCCTCTCAGAAGGAAGCTGGAAATCGCCGAAGAGGGGACTCTTACAGCCGGGGTTCCGGCATTTAGCTGCGAATTGATGTTGAAGCCATTAAAATTCCAATTAAAATCCAGATACGAATCCCCCTCGAAATAGACTCGCGGCGGATCGATAAAAGCGAAGCCATTGCTCTCTTCATTGAGAAAAGTGGCATCCGGCGCGTAACTTTCAAAAAAAGTGGGAAAAAAACTCCCCCCGGGGAGAGTATCGATAAAAAACCGGTCGAAACCGAAAATAAAAGGATCTTTTTCATCCTCTTCGGGGGCGGACGGGAAGATCCCCAGGGTCAACAATAGTAACATAACGGCAAAACAGTTCTTTATTGATGCAAATCTACGCATTGGACCACCTCCCTCTTAAAACACATAAGTAAAATTGAGCCCCAGTTTTTCCGGCTGAATGATTGGGAATACATTGTATTTGGAACTTCTCTTTTTGACCACGAACCTGGAAATACTATACCCCAGCACAGCTCCGATGAACACGTCGGAGATCCAGTGAAGGTCTTCGGTAATAGTTGCGAGCCCCCCCAACGTCGCCAACGAGTAACATACGATGGGTACTACGGCATTGTCATTGTATTGATGGGCGATCACCGTTGCCAGAGACCATATGGTGATGGTGTGACCGGAGGCGAACGCATCGTATTGCGCCCATTTGCCGTCTTCGTACCGCTTGAAAAAACCTGCGGGTCCTTCCCAACGGTCGATGCCGTCGAATTCAGAGGGCCGGGTCCTTCCGGTCAGATGTTTGATCAACTGGATGACCACGAATGAATGAACCATCGCTTGCATGGCCAGCGAACCGGTTTCGGCGGCTTTTTTGTCCTTGAACACAGCGCCGTAGATCCAGAAAAGCCCCGCCACTCCGAAAGGGTAGCCTTCGCACATACGCGACAGAGATGGACTGGCCTTATCCACCCATTCGTGCTCCGATTGGTAGTCTTTTATCTTTTCGTAGATTTTTTCGTCGTTGTGGATCATAATTCCGGTGACCAGCGCGATCCCCCCCCATTTCAACAGGTCTTTCCCTTTGAGCCTGAAAGGAGCGGACAAAATCTGCCCTTCATCTTCCCCAAGCGCAGAAAAGAAGGGTTGCTTCGTATAATCCACCAATTTTTTTTCTTTTTTTTGTTCAACCGCATTATCTTGTTCTTGATCCGGGAACAAAATCCCCACGCTTACCACCATCAATACAAATACAACTATCACCCACTTTTTTTTTCGCATACAGGATAATAGTATAAATCGAAATAAATCGCAACCCTGAAAATACGATCGTCAACTATTTTAGGTAGAATTTATGCGAGACGCGACTGCTGTTGCCGCCCCTGTCCCGCACCCGGACAACCAGAAGGTTTTTTCCCATGGTTTTATGGGTGAAGTCCCATATTTTTACATGTTGCCAATCGGCGTCATATTCGCAATCCACAGCTTTCCCATTGAGAAATACCTCGAGGGAATCATCGTCCACTCCTTTACCTTTGTCCTCGATGCGGACCGTAAGAATTTGCAACCGGTCGAAATAGTCGCTGGAAGGAGAGCCGACATAGATTCGCGGCGGAAAGATGTCCCTCATTAAAGCGAAGGTGCCGGAAGAGATCCTGCGGGTAGAGAATGTATGAGTATCGGAGGAATATGATGTGGCAGTATACAACCACTTTTTCCCCCCGTAGCTATATTTGAAGATTCCCACTTGTCGAGGATTCTCCACATTCGCGGTAAAGCGGTATAAAACCGTGTCTAGAAAGGGGAAATTGTAGGGCGATAGGCTGATTTGTCTCGAAAGTACCGGAAATTCCGACGAGAGATTCTTCTCCTCCGCCAGCAGAACTCTGGATTCCCGCACCGATCGCCTGTCGAATTGAGCGGAAAATTCTTTCCAATCAAAGTGCACCGGCTCATTGTCCTGCAACAGAAGAATTTTTAAATATTTTTGAATCTTCGCTATTTCATGGTCGCCATTGGATACGGAAAACGACAACACCAGATCTCCATTACCATTGCCATTCCCCTGGGGCGGCGTAAAAAGGAAATATAGACCTCCGGCGCTGCAAAGAGGAGCCACTTCCAACACATCTCCCCCGCGAATCACCTGCAACCGCAAATACTCCGCCGGAAGCGGAAAATCTTTGACCAACAAAAAGACTTCATCCCGATTCAGGTACGGTTGGAACGAAATATCGGGGACAGCTACCGTAGCCAGGGCGGTATGGTCCAGTACAATACGCTTCCGACAATACGCAACGCCGTTCCTCAAAAAATGAAGATCCAGATAAACTGCGTTCCCCGGTAGATTGTCCAATTGAAGGTCACGGCTCCCTGACACCCGGCAATCTTCAATAATCCCGGAACCCACCGCTTGACCGTCGCGGTCCAGCATTTCCAGCCTCACCTGGTGGCAACCAGGGGCGTCCAATAGGCCGACAGTCACTATAAATCCGGCTCCGGTACGCCGCACGGAAGAAATTCGCACCGCCGGAAGAGGCAACTTCACCAAATCGACGCTGCCATATGCATCGTTATTATAATGATCGCTCACCTTCAAATCCAAACGGTGAACTCCCTCGGGAAGCCCCTCCCACCAAACGGCAAACGGAAACCGCCTCTTCTCTAGATCAAATCCTTCCTGAAAGAACATATTGAAATAATAACGGCTGGAGCTGGAATAATCCATATCATAGACGAAGCCCAATTGATTGTTGTCTTCCCAGGCAAAACTGTCGAAACTCAGTTTGAAAATATCGTTTCCATCGATTTTCGCCTCGACTGAATAAGGGGATACTTTTTTCCCGGTATCGGCAATATCCCTGGCATTCAACAACAAATCGAACGCTCCGGTCACCACGACTGGAGCGGCCGCTTCATAACCGCTACGGTCGCTGGAAACATTCACCAACTTCACGGTGGTTTCCCCCACCTCGCCATTGATCAGTGAATCCCCGCGACTGCGCAACACAATATTGTGCAACACCGGACGGTTTTTATCGATAGCATGGTTGTCCAGAAGAGGGAACGGATTGACTGCGCGATTACCCTCATCTCTGATTTCCAGGTGAAGATGAGGGAACCCTGCTCCGCTTTCGCCGCTGTAGGCCAGAATATCGCCTCGTTTCACCTCGATGGGAGGTTTCAGATAATAGTCGCCGAAATATTTTTTCCCTTTCAATTCACGGTAACGTGTTACCGCTCGCTCTATGTTGCCGGCGAATTTCTCCAGGTGGAAGTAATTGGAATGATAGCCGTCGTTATGCCTCAAAAAGACAGCGTTACCGCTTCCCCTGCGCATACTGAGGATCCGGTAGACAGTCCCGTCGGAAATCGCATACACTGGATAACCGGTTCTCTGAAAGGTACGCAGATCGAGGCCGGCGTGAAAATGATTCCCCCGGAATTCCTGGAACGATGAACTGAAGCCATTGTTGATATCCAACGGCCAACGGTATTTCCCACTATCCTTACCATCGGTGGCAGTGAGTAAAATGGAAAAAATTATTCCCAAAAAGAACACAACTATTTTTTTCATAACTAGATCCTTCTAAATAAGTGATAAAATATTCTACACGAAAACGGGATTATAATTCAAGATCGCCTTGATGGATAGTTTTTAACATAATGCAGTCATGGAACCTGCCTGAGATCCCGTCGCTCCCTTCCACCAACCGCATAATCTCACCGCTTTCCGCTCCAGGTTGAAACCAAAGCTTATGAAAGCCAAGCGAAATGGCCTCTTTCGTCATTTCTATCCCCACAAACGCGGGTACCACAAACACCAAAAGATCCGTAGTCTCAGGTAATTGACGAAGATTGCGGCATACGGGAATCCCCTCGACCTCTTCCTGGGCGGGATGCACGGGAACTACGGTGTAACCTTTTACCAACAAATCTCTCAAGATAATATTGCCATATTTCCGGCGGTTTTTAGACGCTCCGATAATTGCGACTGTTTTAATTTCCTTTCCCATTGATAAATTCTAACAAATTTACATATATTGTCAATACCCGGAAAAAAGTGAAATTTCAAAACGAAATAGGAGAGCCGCGCATCCAATCCCGTGCTCCCGTTCGGGACTGAATGCGCAACTCTACTTAAGGAGGTCCTGGTGAGTAAGTTTAGATTAGCTCGCTGCTGTAGTTTTGCTGCGAATTGCTCTTTACAGACTTTTTATTTTTATCTTCTTGTCTATTCTGCCATGCTTTCAGGAGTTGTTGCATATCACGCTGCAACCCATCCAATTCATTGGTGATAGTATCTTTTTGCCGTTCAATTTTCTTCAAGGACTCCTGGTAAAAAAGACTCGTTTTTTCCTTCAACGACTCGATCTCTGCCGTCAATTTGTCGAGATCATACTCCTGGGCCGAAGACAACCTGCTTTTGAGGTACGACAACTGAACCTTCAAAAAATCCATTTTTTTCTGAAGCGCCGCCATACCGTTGTCGTCCAGTTGAAACGAGTACCTCTTCAGATTATCGCGAAAATCACTCCAATTGAAAGAGCCAGGATCCTGAATTTCTGGCACGACGCTGATTTGTTGCCGTTTCCCAGCTCGTTCCAATTCGAGTTTCACCGCTTCACCCTCTTTCATGTTATCCAGAACAGTGCGTAGATCGGAAATTTCAATAATATCCCGGCCGTTTGCCCTGAAAATGATGTCGCCGATCCTGATTCCCGCTTTCTGGGCAGCGCTTTCAGGACGAACGGTTTTCACCAACAATCCCCGGCCGGGTCCAGCGCTCTGTCCGGCGGTCAAGGGGCCTTGTACCCGTTTGACATCCATTCCCAACGTTTTCTGACCACCGCTAAATTGGAACACAAACTGTTCGACTCCGGGAAATATCTCCCGTTGCTGTTGCATCACCTGGAATTCAGGTACACGGACAGAAAAGTCGCCATAATCCTTGACAATATATTCGCCCTGGTCATCGAGCTCCCCGACGTTTACCACCACCCGGTCACTCTTTTTCTCTTGAGGACGCTGCAATTCAACCTTGACCACAGAACCGGGAATCAAACCGCTAACAAGACGGGGCAGCACATTGGGATTGTCCACCGTGACCGAATCAATGGCGACAATCCTGTCTCCTTTTTTTATCCCCGCTTGTTCCGCGGGGGAACCCTTCAATACTTCATCGACGATCGCAAGATGGTTTTTGTCTCCGCCTGGAGCCATCAACACACCGAAATACCCTCGTTTAACCCGTCCGTGTTTCTCGAGTTGAGAGGCGATTCTCATCACATGGTTGGAGGGAATGGCGTACGAAAGATCCATGTTCTTTTGCCTGGCGCCCCGAAAAACGATTTCCTCTTCCCCGCCCCTAAAAGCCAGATCCGGGGCCGAAGAAAAGCCCAACCGCCCCCTGAGGACAGCCACCAATTCTCCAGATTTGTTGACCACAGCACCACCGGAGGCGCCCGGGGCGATCGGAATGTTCAAAATGATCTCATCGCCTTCGTAACTACTTACAAGGCCCTGTGAGATAGCAGGAAAACTATTATAGAACACCCCAACCAGAGCGACCCAATCTCCAACCTTCAACCGCTCCGATCTCTTCAGGGGAGCCATGGCCTTGCGGTCCAGCTTGAGCAATGTCAACGACGACCGTTGGTCTTTCCCTTTGACTGTGGCGGTATACTTCCGGTTATCGACCGTCTGCACATAAATACGCTCAAAAGGCCTGCCCACAACCAGTGTGGTGGTCAATACCAGATCCGGCTCGATGGCAATTCCAGTTGCCACGTACCGTCTATGACCCTCGGTCACAACTTTGACGATCGAGGGGGATACTTTATCTAAAACATCCTTCACTTCTTTTTCCAATCCCTTGATGGTTTCCTGGGAAAACACCGCGGTTACAAATGCCCACATAATTAAGAGCGTTAAAATCAAGCGTTTCATCGCCTACTCCTTAGCTTCATCATGCTTAATAGATGCACCTGTCTTTCTAAAAGTTTCAAGCGGAAAAATTTTTTATGCCCCGGATATCTGTAATCGGAATTAGTAATAGTACCAGATACTCGAGTATTCATCGGGATCTTCGCCTATTTCTTGCAACCGGTTCAGGTACTTCTTGATGGAAACATCCGTATAATAGTATGAATCGACGCCCCTGATATTTTTTTCCCAGGGATGGAACGCGTAGACCCGCCGTCCGTCGGGGAGAATGGAGACCAACTCATGGTCCTGTCTGGCCCGCATATGATTTTTCCCTAAAAACGGAACATTGAAGACCGGTTCGTCGGTCCGGTAGATCCCCGGAAGCATCCGTGCCTCCTCTTTCCGTTCCTGGAGGATACGGGAAACCGGAACCGCATAATCATACATCTCCTTCTTCCCTTTCATATTGAACAAATAATACGGATCCACGCCGATCATTTTCAACGCGATCCTGAGCGCCACCGTCTCGAAACGTTTGCTGTTGGCAAAGGTAAAGACTTGCTGATTGTAAAAATTGATACCCTTCATTCTCACCCGCAGGATTGCTTCGGCGCTCTCGCGGGAAATTTCATAGGGATGTTCGAAATGAGTCACCAGATACACAATTCGTTTGAACGGCTCGTTGTATTTGGCGAGAATATCTACCAATTGGTTATCAAACCGTTGAGGAACGGTGATAGGTATCCGCGACGCGATCCGTATACTTTTTAAATGGGGAATTTGCGCCAATTGCCCCAGCAGGTCGTCCAGCCTCTCGTTGCTCAAACTCAAAGGATCACCGCCGGTCACCAGAACGTCCATGATGTGTTGATGCTTCGCCACCCACTTGATGGCTTTTTCGATATCTTTCCTGGCTACCTGGGCATGGCTGTCGAAGGGAGAGGTGATTTGCCAATTCCGCTGGCAATAGACACAAATCTGAGGGCACGTGTCATAGGGTTTTACAATGCATACCTTGACATAACGACGGGTGAGATGGTCAACCGGAGACGTGTCCCGCTCTTTCATGTAATCCAGATGGGCGACTCTATTTTTTTTATAGGCCATGACAGACTCAACGTAACTCAATGGTGGAAAAACCTGGCGGCGAACCGCAAAATCATTGGAAGTGGGCTCATGATCCATTAAATGGAGATAATGGGGAGTGACTCCAAACGGAATTTTATTTTCCAGAGCCAACCAAATGGCTTTTTCTTGCTCATCATCGATAGAAATCGCCTGTTTGAGCCTCGCGATATCTTTTTTACTTTTGATAACATTTCTGAATTGCCATATATAATCATTCCAATCTTCAGGCGAAGCGTCAAAAACGCTGAGAATCCGCCGTTTGTTTTCCTGGCGTTGGGCCTCGATATCCGGTAGCAAGCCGTGGGGATAACGGCTGATATACGTATCCATTTTATCCCCTAACTCATCGAGGAAGTGGGAACGTTTGATCGCTTTTTCGCGCGCGTCATACTGATCATAGTTGGGAGAAACAGTACCTTCCATAATATGGGAAGGATAGACCCGGGCGCTCCCCTTGATAGCCCGGAACAGATGTTCGAATTCATCGATAAATCCGTCCGACACCTGACTGTCTCCGGTAGAAGCAGCTTCCCAGAGATATTTCAGGGGAGAGTCGCCGGAAATTCTTTCGCTGTTTTTGGAAAATATTTTTTTCAAGACAAATATTGCGTCCTTCAATAGGATATAATCCCAATTTGAGATTTCGAAATAATCGTTGCGGAAGTTGGTTTCGGAGGCTTCGAGATAGGTCATTATCTTGCGCCTGGCAGATCCCAGAGTTTTACTTTCACTCAAGAGAATATGAATGTCGGGCGCCACGCCCCAACACCGGCGCCATCTCTTAGTCATATTTTTCATTGCCTCGTTCATGGCAAAGTCCTCCTTTTGGTTGTGGTATGATCAATTGGATTGTGATTTAACAAATGCTAACGCTGCTTTATCCGAGGCAAATGCAACTACACACAAATATAATATAATACATTTATCCTTGAAAATCAAATTAAGCGAATCTACTACTATCGTTTTCGGGGAAAAAATGTTGGGTTCAGTGCCTAAGAATCAACGCAAAACGATAAAGCCATTTTTTTTTAACATAGCTATAAACGCGGCCACTCGCTGCTCAGCCGGCTCGATTTTTTCGGCGAAAGTCTCTTTCAACTGGTTGCTGATATCGTAAATCGTTCGGTTTCCATCGATCAACAACCATGTGGCGGTTCCTAACTCATCCAGATGTATTCTAAAAAACTGGCTCTTTTTGAACAGGTCGATCAATTTTTTCATCAGTTTCGTTTTCGATTTTTCCTTCAGTAGATAGACCTTATCGGTTTCATCCTGTTCCCACTCGATGTTTTTTACTGGCACTTTATCCAGGTAGTTTTCCTGGGATTCATTCTTCTTTACTTTTTTGCCTGACATTCGCCTTCCCTACCTCGCTATGATCGATTACATCTCCAGGTCGCACCGCCGTCGAAACATCCGGCAAAGACCCGGATAACGGGTCTTTGCCGGTTTATCACTTTAAATATATTTAATCAACTATTAGCCGACCGTCGGAGCTGCCGGTTCATTGGGATCTCCTGCATTGTTCAGAGGCAATTTTACCAGCAAGAATCCAATGGCCACCATCACCAATACGCTCAAGAAGTAAGGCGAACCGACCCAGAGTTTGGGAACTTCGATTTCAAAGAAGGCGAGTGCGGCAAACACAAGGCCCATCAACGCCTCACCGGCGATCAAGCCGGCGGCCAGAAGAACGCCGCGGTTATCCACCCGGGATTTCTGGTTCTCATTCAACTTTCTTCTTGCGATGAACATATCGACGATTCCGCGAATGATACCACCCACGAAAATGGCGGCAACAGTGCCGAATGATAGATACATACCGACGCATACCAGCATCGGGCTCTTGACCTTCAAGAGGATGAAGCCGATGGCCATGATAATACCCACAACGATGAGGGCCCAAACCATGTCGCCGCTGACAATACCTTTCGAAAGCTGAGCCATCAAACCGGCCTGCGGAGCAGCCAATTCTTTACCGCCGAAACCGCCGGGGTAACCTTCAATCGCGGCTCTTTTCAAATCGCCCGCATTCAAAATGAACAGGGGAATCCACATGACCAGCGCGGAAACGATGACACCGATAAAATCTCCCACCTGCATTTTCCAGGGAGTACCACCAAGCAAATGCCCGACCTTGAGGTCCTGCAACATCTCGCCTGCCACTGCGGCGGACACGCAAATAACACCGGCGACCGCCAATACGACGATAATGCCTTCGGTACCAGTAGCGCCTAACACCACCATTAAAATGGCAGCCACCACAAGAGTGGAAATAGTCAAACCGGAAATCGGATTGTTGGAAGAACCGATCAAACCGACCAGGTAACCGGACACAGCGGCAAAAAAGAAGCCCGCTACCATCATTACTAATGCCGCTACCAGGGCGGGCAGAAACTGCTCGCCGGTAAAGCCCATGAACCACCAATATACGAAGAACGTTACGACGGAAATCGCGAGCAAGCCCAAGAACACAGTCTTGATATTGATGTCCTTGTCGGTGCGCTGGGTTGTTTCTTCGGCGCTGGCAGCCTTCTTGACATCATCGATGGATCTCTTGATGCCGGAGATCAAACTCTTTCTCATGTTGTACAGAGTGTAGGCCGCGCTCATCAACATACCGCCAATGGCGATGGGTTTTACGATGCTGGGAAAGATGATGTTATCGGCGATAAATTCCCAGGTCAAAGCCACTTCGCGACCGCCGAGGGTAATCGTGCTACCGATAAAAGGGGCGAACTGAGGGGCCAGAATCAATAGAAAAATAGGTACGAACAAACCCCAGGCCAGAACACCGCCGGCAAAGTTCAATGCCGCCAGTCTCGGTCCGATAATATACCCGACACCCAAAAACGCGGGACTGAGACGGGGAGATTTCATCAAGAAACCGCCGCCTGTGGTCACGCCCTCATAACTCAAGCCATATTTGTCGAGACCAGTGGCTGGAATGATTTTGTTGGCGAATGCGAAGAATCCAGACCATGCTTTTTTAAGAACGGAAAAGTTGATCAGGAATTCAGTCATACCACCGATACCCATTGCATAGAATAAATATTTCGCTCCGGTGGCGCCACCCCTTCCAGCCTTGTGAATTTCAGAGGCCGCTACAGATTCGGGGAACGGTAAATCAGGATCTTCTACCATTACACGGCGCAACAATGTCACAAATAGAATACCGGCAACGCCGCCCACCAACATGATGACAGTGGATTTCCAATAACCGGCGAAACTGCCGAAAAAGTCATTAGACCACACGCCGGCAATCAAAAAAGCCGGGAGTGTGAAAATGGCGCCGGCAGCGACCGATTCACCAATCGACCCAACAGTACGGGTTAAGTTCTCTTCCAGAATATTGCTGTCTTTAAACAATCTCAATACTGCCATACCCAGGACAGCCGCAGGATATGTAGCGGCGATCGTCATACCGGCTTTCAAGCCGAGGTACGCGTTTGCCGCTCCAAGAACAACCGCCAGGACCAGACCGATCAGCAGCGCTCTTAGAGTAAACTCCTTGAGGTTCTCTTCAGGAGAAATAAACGGTTTAAATTCTTTACTCATAGAATACACCTCTCAATATGTATTAAAACGTATTATACAGAGAAGGGAATGGAAAAGTCAACAAACTTTTCCCGGTAGTTTCCTATTTTCCCCGGTCACCCTCTCACTCCGGCTCTCGGCCGGGCTACAGATTCTATTCGCAATTATTTTCCGCCTAACCCATATCGAACATCTTTTCATCCAGGTGCTGCTGGATATTTTTCTCCACTATACGGTCGAAGGAGAAATGGTTGATATTCATATAATACATCGCGGAATCCAGGAACACTCTCTCGGGAATCAAGCCGATCATCTCGACCTCCTGGATGGTGATCCCGAAACGCTTCGCCTCAATTTTGACACATTCGATCACCTTGTACATGGGGGTCACTTTGTAATTGGAGACCGAGATTGTAATCTGGGCTTGCTGTTTTTCATTTGCGATACCCGAATAGGTTTTGACGTTGCTGAGACCGCCCGATGAATGATCGATGGCTTCGCAGATTTTTCTGGTGGTATCGAGGTCGGTGGTATTCAAGAATATTTTAAAACTGACCAAAGGATAACGGGCGCCGATGATAGTGGCTCCGGAATCCGCCTTGAATTCATCCGGTCCAAAATCCGGTTTCCAACGTGGGTCCTTCAACCTCTTTTCCAGACCTTCATACTGCACATCCCGGATATTCTCGATATCTTTTCTCAAGGGATACTTTGCCGATTCACTGAACAAGTAGACCGGGATTTTAAATTCCTCCGCGACCTTTTTGGCGAATTCCTCCGACAGTGCGACAGCCTCTTCGATCGGTACATCCTTCAAAGGTACGAAAGGAAACACATCGACAGCGCCGATACGGGGATATTCCCCTTTGTGTTTCCGCATGTCGATGTTTTTGAGGGATTCCTCGTACAACACCATTCCCCCTTCGACGATGGCATCGGCGGAACCGGTGAACGCGAATACCGTCCGGTTTCTGACCTTATCCATCGAGACATCCAACATGACAAGCCCCCTCACACTCTCCAGTTTTTTGGACAGAGAATCAATGAATTTTTCATTTTTCCCTTCGCAAATGTTTGGAATAACAGAGATAATTTTACTCATAAATGCGCCTCCTCGCTAAAAAATTCCCAGGAAAACACCTGCTGCGATGGCAGAACCGATGACCCCGGCGACATTCGGGCCCATGGCATGCATCAACAGGTAATTATTGGCATCCTCCTCCTTACCGACATTGTGTACAACGCGGGCGGAATCCGGTACCGCCGATACTCCGGCAGCTCCGATCAAAGGATTGACTTTATCTTTTACGAACAGGTTCATGAATTTGGCAAACAATACCCCGCTGGCGGTGGCGACCGCGAAACTAATGACTCCCAGAACAAAAATCAACACAGACCTCTGGTTCAAAAAGACCTGGGCGCTGGTAGATGCTCCGACGGCAAAACCCAATAAGATGGTGGCGATATCGATAAGCGCGTTGGAAGCTGTTTTGGCAAGTCTTGTGGTCACTCCGGATTCTTTCAGCAGATTGCCGAAAAAAAGCATTCCCAATAGCGGGATCGCACCGGGAGCCACCAATGTGGTCAATATTAATCCGGCGATAGGAAACATTATTTTCTCGAGCTTTTTTACTTTCCGTCCGGGTTTCATGCGGATCAAGCGTTCCTTCCGGGAGGTCAGCAATTTCATAATCGGGGGCTGTATGATCGGCACCATTGCCATATACGAATAAGCGGCGATGGCGATCGGCCCGATCAAGGACGGCGCTAATTTTGAAGATAAAAAGATGGCGGTCGGACCGTCGGCTCCTCCGATGATGCCGATGGCGGCCGCATTGGAGGGGGAAAACCCCAACAGCATGGCGCCGATGAAGGTGATGAAGATTCCCATCTGAGCCGCAGCTCCCAAAAGAACACTCTTGGGATTGGCAAGCAATGCGGAAAAGTCCGTCATGGCTCCGATTCCCAGAAAAATCAGCGGAGGGAAGAGACCGGACCGCACTCCGAAATAGATCAGTCCCAAAACACTATTGGCGGTCGTGTTGAACGCGTATTGATGCGACACAGGATCGATCATATACACAGATATACTATTGAAAATCTGCAATGGAAGAGGAATGTTCCCCACCAGAATTCCGAATCCGATCGGAACCAGAAGCAAGGGCTCGTAGTCTTTGGCCACCCCAAGGTAAATAAAAAAGATACCCACCAGGAGCATGATTATATTCTTGAACGATATATTGACAAAGCCGGTACTACCGACGATCTGCTCCGCATAACCCTGAAATTCAAATTTATCGGACTTGCGGGGATCAATATCGACGGCTCCGTTCATCACCAGGGCGTAGCTATAATCTTCCTCAACGCCTATGATCTTGAAAATCCCGGAAACTGTGTCGCCTTTGAATAACCGGCCTTTCATTCCGGGTTTCACCCCTTGTTTGGAGCCTTTGTTTCTAATTAAAAAATAGGAAGGCGAATCTTCCCGGTCGAAACGGACTTCACGGGCTTTGAGACGAGCCTGGGTAACACTGTCCATCAAAGATGGAGGAGCGCCTTCCGCCAATTTTACCCTGGCGATGCTTTCGAAATCATCGACCGCGATGACCTTGAAACTGCCCTGGATGACATCGTGCCGGTCCAACAATTCGCCAGTATCGCCAGTCGCGACTTTTTGTTCCTTACCGCTAAACAACTTTATATAATGATCTTCATTAAACTCGACAGATTCTGAAGTAGAGCCGTGCAGAGTCAATACAGTAAGTACCAGTGCTATAAGAATAATAAATAAAAACCGTTTCATTATTTGACCTCTCGCGCTACAGGGTGGTGTGGGGCGGGCGGCACAATTCCACCAAAACGTCGTCTTCAGCGATGGAGTCGCCTTTGTTGACGAACACCTTCTTCACTGTCCCGTCATGTGGAGCCTTGATCTCGTTTTCCATCTTCATGGCTTCCATTATTATCAAATTTTGTCCTGCTCTGACAGAATCGCCCTCTTTTACCAGCACATCAATAATCAATCCGGGAAGAGGAGATCTGATTCCCTCGGCGTCTCCATTGATTCCCACCGGGATATCCCGTTTAACCTCTTTAGGCGTGGCGACGGATCTGGGAGCGGAGGGACGCGCCATAGGTTTTGGGGTTCCGACATCTTTGCGGCCGAAA
>JAHELQ010000450.1:0-1563 GCA_024644125.1 Candidatus Aminicenantota bacterium
CGATTGAAATCTTCCATCATCTGTTCGAAAGATTCCGGCTCCTGTGGTGGGGATGCCGGCAATCGGGCGGCGATGTCGCCCGGTTTGGACGCGGCTTTGACCGGGTACTCTTCGACTTTGTAAAAATAGTCCGCCATCCAATCCGCCAGCTCATGGGCATGTCTTCTGAATGTCTCCCGATCCATGGATCTCTCCTTGTTATTCGCTGTATCCAATACGTTCCATAGGATTTACAAAAGATGAGGCGATATTGGTGAGATGGGATGTGATCCGTTTCAAGAAGCGGAGGTAAAGGCTTATGGCCACCGCTTCTCCTGGATTGAGACCGCCCACTTCGTTCTGGAGCAATTGATTGAGAGCCTTGTGGATGGTGCCTGTCACCTCCGGGTGCAGCTCCATGGCTTTACGGCCTATGTCTTCATCCCTGTTCTTGAACGCTTCGAGGGTCAACTCAAAAATCGCGAGCATCCGTTTTTCCACCCACTGGACGTTTTCTTCGATTTCCCCCCCATGGAGCATTTTGGGATAGCTTTTAGCCAATTCGACAATGTTTTTGAAATAATCGCCGATTCGTTCCACATCTGTCAGGATGCACATGAGTATGAGTCCTGCGTTGAGGTCCTCGGCTCCCGAGAGGGCCAACTCGGTGAAAATTTTACGCCGGGCTTGCATCTGAAACCTATTGATTTTTTTGTCTTCTTTCTGGATATCGATTTTGGATTCGCATTGATTGGTTTCCCGCAATTGTTTCCTGACCTCGATGAAGGTTTTGTATTCCTTTGTCAGGATATCGTAGGTTTGTTCGAAGATCTCGTCGATATCGTTTTTTTTCGTGAATAAATACAATAATTCTTTCATTCTGTCACCTCCAGATGTAAATCATCAACATCGGTATGATGAAAAATTGTATGATAACATAAAACAGTGGAATCAATCTATTCTTTGCCGAATAATACGCGAGCCTCTGGGCCAGATAAATGGGAAGTTTTTTGATGGGAGTGATCAGGATTGTTCCGGTTACGTTAAAAATCGTATGGGCCAGGGCCACCTGAAGACCCAACGGGCTTCCCACCGAAAAAGAGGCCAGCAATGTCGTGACGGTGGTGCCTATATTGGCTCCCATTGTGAATGGGAAGATCTGTTCGATGGAGAGGATGCGGGCGGCGGCGAACGGAACCGCAAGGGATGTGGTGACGGAGCTGCTCTGGACAATGGAGGTGATCACCGCTCCGGAAGTCATGGCCCGTCCGTAGGTTTTGAAAAAATAGGCGCCGAATACCCGTTTCAATTTATCCAACACCAACCGTTTGATCACCACCACCATATGCCTGAGGGCGAAGAATAGGAACAGGAGCGCCGCGATCCCGATCGCGACGACGTTGTTTCCCAATAGTACAGTGATGAATTCCACAACCGGCTTTGTCACCATGTCCAGCGGTTTGAACAGATGCATGCCTCCCATGGTCTGGAAGATGGAGGTGAAAAAATGGGAAATTCCGGACAGGTATCCGAAGAAATATTCCAGTGGGAAAATGAGCGCCACTGAGATCAGGTTGAAGAAAT
>JAHELQ010000450.1:1573-4729 GCA_024644125.1 Candidatus Aminicenantota bacterium
GATGGCGGCGGCAAAGGCGTATTGGAACTCGTTTCTTCTGGTGATGTGGGAGAGGGAGACCAGCACGTTGGTGATGCATGTACCGATATTGGCTCCCATCACGATATAGAGGGCGAGATCCATCCGGATCGTTCCGGCGGCCACCAGGGCCACGGTAAGGGATGTCGTGGATGACGACGATTGCACCAGGGATGTGGCCAGGATGCCGATGAACAATCCCACAAAGGGATTCGATACGTGGTTCATCAATTCCACCACATGATTGCTGGAGGCGATCTTGAAGGCCTCGGCCACCAGTTTGATGCCCAACAAGAATAAATAGATACAAAAAATCAGCACACCGGCATTGAAATATTTGTTTTCTGTTAGCTTTTTCATTTTGGTAGTAGAGTATTTTAACATCAGTTGGGGTGGATTTACAAATAAAAATTTGCCATAATAAATGTAAGATGTGAAGGGAAACCTCTGTCATCGGTCGTAAGGGCAATCGATTTTTGTTAAGATTGTGTTAGGAAATGTGGGCTATGTTGACTTTAAGGGGATTGTCGTGTATCCTGATTTATATTATTTAGGCCCCCAAAATCCAAAAAACTCTAGAGGTGCAAGAGTGGAAATTTATCTGGTTGCGGTTGTGATACTGGCAGGTCTGGCTATTTCCGACCTGATTGTCGGTGTCAGTAACGATGCCGTGAATTTTTTGAATTCATCTATCGGCTCCAAAGTGGCGCCGCGCTATATCATCATGGTAATCGCCAGTCTCGGTATGGTTGCCGGGGTTACGTTCTCCAGCGGCATGATGGAGGTGGCACGAAAGGGTATATTTCACCCGAAATTCTTCTCCATGCCTGAATTGATGATAGTCTTCCTGGCTGTAATGTTGACCGACATTTTATTGTTGGATCTTTTTAATACATTCGGATTGCCTACCTCTACCACAGTCTCGATCGTGTTTGAGTTGCTAGGCGCCGCTGTGGCTGTGTCTTTTCTAAAGATCATGAATTCCGGTGAGGATTTCGCTTCTATCGTCAAATATATAAATACGGCAAAAGCGCTGGCAATCATTTCCGGCATTCTTATTTCCGTGGTGATCGCTTTTGTTGTAGGAGCGATTCTGCAATTTGTCACCCGGTTGATTTTCACCTTTGATTTTGAGCGGCGACTCAAAAGGTATGGAGCTATCTGGGGCGGTATCGCTCTGTCTGCTATCGTGTATTTCATTCTTATCAAAGGCGCGAAAGGCGCATCGTTCATTTCCACACAGAATGTGTCCTGGATCAATCAACACTCGGGTTTGATCTTGTTGGCGGGATTCGTGGTATTGGGATTCATTCTTCAGGTATTGATGCTGTTGACCCGGATCAATGTACTCAAAATCATCGTGTTGGCGGGTACGTTTTCGCTGGCGATGGCCTTTGCCGCTAACGACCTGGTAAATTTTATCGGAGTACCGTTGGCGGGGTTGAATTCCTACCAGGTGGCCGGAGCCGGTGAAAATCCGTTGACAATCACGATGGAGGCCCTGCAAAAACCAGTGCAGGCCGATACGTTGATATTGCTGTTGGCGGGCGTGGTAATGGTCATTACATTGTGGACCTCCCGCAAAGCCCGCACTGTTTCCAGGACGGAGCTCAGTCTCGGGCGGCAGGAAGAAGGTGTCGAACGGTTTGGGGCGTCGCCGTTATCGCGGGCGATTGTACGCATGGGCACATCGTTTGGGGAAGTCTTTACAAAAATTATACCGGCCACATTGTTGGAAAAACTCGACCGCCGGATGGACTACAGGGCATACAAACCCAAACCGGGTCACGACGGGGAGCTCCCTTCGTGGGATTTACTCAGGGCTTCGGTCAACCTCGTAGTGGCAAGTTCGCTAATTGCCCTCGGAACTTCGTTGAAGCTTCCCCTCTCGACAACCTACGTGACGTTTATGGTGGCGATGGGCACGTCGTTCTCCGACCGTTCCTGGGGGCGGGACAGCGCCGTATACCGTGTAACCGGGGTATTGACGGTTATTGGCGGTTGGTTCTTCACCGCGTTGATGGCATTCACGGTTTCAGCGATCTTCGCCCTGGCGATCTATTTCTGGAAGATACCGGCGGTTGCGGTGATTTTGAGTTTTGCGATTTTTTTCCTCATTCGCAATTTTTATCTGCACAAAACAAGAGAAAGTGAAGATCAGGCGCTTGAGGTATTCAACTTAAAAAAAGTGAAAGATGTGAATTTCGCCATCGAAACCTCCTTCAAACACACCAGTATATTTCTGGATAAGATTCGCGAGAGTCTCGAAGCTTGCTACGATGGTGTCTGCCATGAGAACAGGATCAAGTTAAAAAATCTCAAGAAAGAGACCAGGCAGATCCAGGATTGGGCCAATATCATTGTCGCCAATATCTTCAAGGTTCTCCGGCTTCTGGAAAAACAAGATGTGGAAACCACGCACAAATATTCCCGCACCATCGGCGCGCTCCAGGAGATTACCGAAAGCCAGCGGGACATCGTTGTCAGGGCTTACCAGCATATCATCAACAATCATAAAGGAATGCTGCCGGTGCAATTGGAAGAATTGGCGCAGGTGAAGGATTGCCTTACCCATCTACTCAGTCTCACTGCCGGTTCCTTGATGAAAAAAGAGAAAATCGACGACGTGGTACTCCGTCAAAAAACTGAAAAAATGGATGCCCTGATGAAAACCTTCAATCTCAATCAGATCAAACGCATCCAGAATGAAACGTCAAAGACCCGTCTCAGTATTCTGTTCTACGGGTTTATGCGGGATTCCCAGTTGATCGCCGAGAGCTTGCTCAGCTTGCTGGAAATTTTCGATCATAGTTTTTTGAATAGAAAGTAGCGATGACTTCAATAAAACTGCAAGGGGCGCCTCCGGCGCTCTTTAATTAAAAAAAATTCCTGGAATTGACTTTTAAGTTTTTTTCCCATCATGTTATAATTCTGCAAAGAACGACTCGATAATCAATCTATCGAAAATGTTAGGAGACTATAGAGATATGCGTGAATCATATGGGAGCAGAATATACAAGCGGCCGGAAAAGAGGAAAACACCGATTGTTCCAATTGTTTTGGCTATCGCCATTCTGGCCGGAGGGTATTATTTTTTTCATGGATTGGAAAAACCAAAGCCGGAGCCCCGTCAGTCCG
>JAHELQ010000451.1 GCA_024644125.1 Candidatus Aminicenantota bacterium
TCGAAGAAAAATATAATGAATATTCAGATGAATTGACCCAAAACTTTTTGAATTTAAATCCAGCCCCATTTTATTCCACACTCAAGAAGTTTGGCCTATCAATGGATACCGTTATTCCATATGATGAATATAGTACTATAGCCAGAGAAAGATTGGATTTTGAACAATTAATCTCTTTCGCATTCTCATTTTGTGGTTGGGTAGAAAAGAAATATTGCCCAAATAGCAGTACATGTATTTTTGTTATATTTGATAACATAGATGGATCACCCCAGGAGGTTCAGAAAGCAATAATATCAATATTAGAAAAAAAAGAAATTAACATGCCGATCATTTGCGCCTGCAGACCAGAAACTCTTGTTAATTGGCATCACCAAGCAATTACACTATTAACAATTCCCCATATAGGTCCGTCCTCATTTGAAGTAATCATGAACCGAATTGAGTACTTTTTAAGGAAATTTGATGATGAAAAAATAGAAGATAAATTGCAAGGACTGATAAATCCGATTGAGTTTAGAAAAAACCTTGAATATGTTTATGAAAAGTTATGCTCATCACATTTTAAAAAATTCTTCCACAATCTATTCGGATGGCAAATTCGCCAAGCGATAAGGTTTGCCCAAGGAATAGTAGATGCCGCAGCTAGTCGAGACCATAAGGCATTACGAGAAAGCGTTGAAGGAAAATCCTACTACGCCCTAGAAAGAATTATTCATAGACCATGGGGTCTAAGATCCAAGAAACTAAGAATTACAAACATTTTCCAAATTACAGGTGGCAAAGAATACCGATTACTTGGATTGAGAGTGATTGGTTTTCTAAATAGTACTCGAAATGCATTTAATTATAATGTGCAAAAAACGTATGAGCATTTATCAATTTTTGGCTATTCTGAACAAGATACAACAACTATTTTAGATGCGTTAATTAAAGAAAAATTGATAATCGCAAAAACTAGAGAAGACTTAAAAATAGGTAGTTACCGATCATGCATGCATGAATCCCTTCGTCTAACAGAGACAGGAAAAGGATTGGTTATACAGAGTTTTGAACTAGGCTATTTAGAAAATGTAATGTATTATTGTTATTGCGACACTGATTTTTATAAAAATTTCCCACATTATAGTCATAATCAGGAGCCAGGACTGGTAGATACTCTAAAAATTTTAAGAGTATTTATAAAAGAAACCCAGGAAATTGAATTAAAAGAATTAGATCATACCTTTTCAGTAAAAAACGAAGTCAAACAATATCACGACTTACATGATAGAAATACTATCACTCTTAATTTACTAAACAATATAATTCAGTCAATTGTGAAAATAAGCTTATCAGAGCGTAAAAAAATCCATATTTCTAGTGAAAAAACTCACATAAAATACAAATTTTCACACATAGAAGAAATATTAGAGGTGGCAAAAGATTTCATAAGTGATTATTATGCATTTCATGAAGAAATAAGCGAACGATATAATTTTGATCCCCAATTTTCAGAAGATTTAAACGAAGCAATTGATCAATTTGATAATCAATACAAAATCTTAATGGAAGTAAAAATGGACATTAATGAAAAAATTCAAAAAGAAGAACCTAATAGGGATGACCTTGCACCTCTTGACGAGCCAATTGAAAACGTTAACTCGTAGTCGTGTTCAACGACAATTGTCTATTCCTTGTGACGTCGATGATTTAAAGTTTTCGCATCGGCAGCCGACTTGAAAGCTTTAAATCATTGAAGTCAACAGGGGGGTGTTATTCTAAGTCAAAGTTACGGGCGTTGATGCTTGGAAGATTGATCTCAATGGCTATCAATGTATTCTTGTAACTGCTCATGCCATTTTACCGTATCATATTGTTCAGCGACACTCAAATCTCCCGGCCGGCGTCAATTAGAATTCCCGGATTTTGAGAAAATCCTTTATGCTATTTGTGTTAATTTTCAAGGAGACCCAAATGGTAAAGGATGCTCAATTCAGGAGGTTAATAATGTTGATCAAGAAAGAGAAAACGCTTGCCATTGCAGCGTCGATGGCAGGGATGGATGAGAAGACAGCCCGTAAGTACTTGAACGCCGGGGTGTTGCCCAGTCAGTTAAAGACACCTCACGATTGGCGAACTCACGCTGATTCGTTCGAAGATGTTTGGGATGAGCTTGTTCCCTTTTTAGAAAATCCCGGAATCGAGGGGAAGACGTTATTTTTGTATTTACAGCGTCAATATCCTGGAAGATTCGCCGACGGGCAGCTTCGAACTCTTCAACGCAAACTGAAGCGCTGGCGTGCGCTGGAAGGTCCGGGCAAAGAGGTGATATTCCCGCAAGAACATCACCCGGGCGAGCGCAGTTCGTCGGATTTTACCCACATGGATAAGTTGAGGATTACGATTGATGGGAAGCCATTCGATCACTTAATCTATCATTTTGTATTGCCCTATTCCAATTGGGAGGCAGGATATATTTGTTTTTCCGAGAGCTTTGAAAGTCTGAGCGAAGGGCTTCAAAATGCTTTCTGGGAGTTGGGCGGAGTGACTAAAAAGCATCGGACCGACAATTTGTCGGCGGCAGTGTATATAGACCTTTCCGAGAAACGGTTCACTCCGCGCTATCGCGCTTTGTTATCTCACTACAAAGTTGAGGGAGAAACCATTAATGCGGGATGTCCCGGCGAAAACGGAGATGCCGAACAGAGTCATCACCGGTTCAAAAAATCAGTGGAACAGGCCTTGCTATTACGTAGCAGCCGAGACTTTGCCAGCCTGAAAGATTATGAATCGTTCCTTCGTAATATATTCAGGCAACTGAATATCAATCGGAATGATCGGTTCCAAGAAGAGCTAAAACATCTCAGACGTTTGCCTGAATACCGTCTTGATGACTTCAAAATACTAAAAGTCAAAGTTGGTCGCAGCAGCACAATCTCGGTATGCCAAAACGTCTATTCGGTCCATAATCGCTTGATCGGTGAGAATGTAACTGTTCGCCTGTACTCCAACCACCTTGAAGTCTGGTATGCGCAACGTATGGTTGAGCAACTTCCCCGTTTGAGAGGCAAAAGCCAGCATCATATCGAATATCGCCACATCATCGATTGGCTGGTGCGCAAGCCGGGAGCGTTCGTCAACTATCGCTACCGGGACGATCTATTCCCGACGGTCCATTTTCGGATGGTCTACGATTATCTGAGTGAAAAGAGGCCGGCCAGCGCGTCGCGGGAGTATTTGGAGATACTTCACCTGGCGTCGCGCGAAAGCGAGTGGAAGGTTGACCAGGCGATTCAGGGGTTGTTTGCTTGCGAAAGGGAGCTATCACTGGATGAAGTTAGAAAGTTGGTTGAGTCGATTGGCAATAGTTGTGAACTGAAAGAAGTCCAGGTCCGTCAAACCAACTTATCCGATTACAATCGTCTTTATAGTGCGTTTTCTCATGAGGCAATAGATGGAAACTGCTATCAATAACAAACAAATGCTTGACAAATACCTGTTGGAGCTCCATTTACCAGGAATCCGCGGGTATTATGAGGAGTGCATCCGCCTCGCGACCAAAGGTAATGACAGCTTTGAATCATTCTTGCTCCGTCTGTTGGAAAAGGAACAAGAAGAGAGACATCACAATCGTGTCGCCCGGTTCTTGAGAGACTCCCGCTTGCCAGTTGAAAAGAAGCTTGAGAACCTTGATTTAAACCGTTTTTCCAATAAGATTCGCCAGCAAGTTAGAACGTTGCTGCATGGAGATTTTTTGGACAGAAACGAAAACGTGTTGATTTTCGGGAATCCGGGCAGCGGTAAAACGCACCTGCTGTGCGCAATCGGCCAGGAGTTGGTCCAGCAGAATCGCAAAGTCCTGTTCACTACTTGCAGCCTTTTGGTACAGGATTTATTGATCTGGAAGAAAGAACTTAAGCTGAAAAAGCGGCTGAAATGGCTATCTAAATATGACGCTATCATCATTGATGACATCGGCTATGTGCAGCAAAGCAGAGAAGAAATGGAGGTGCTTTTCACATTGATTTCCGACAAATACGAGAGGGGTAGCTTGATGTTGTCGAGCAATCTGCCGTTTTCCAAATGGGAGAAGATCTTTAAAAGCCCGATGGTAACGGTTGCGGCAATCGATCGCCTGGTTCACCACAGTATTATCATTGAGTTGAATCTCGACAGCTACCGCCTGGAAGAAGCAAAAAAGGGCTGTACGAAATGAGTCGAAGAGCCTTGATATTTCCACATTTCCACAGCGCCATGTCCTGTGGAAATGTGGAAAACTCTTCGAGTTTCCCACTTTCCCACAGGACCATATTTAAATAATAATAAAATTATGGTATTAATAAACGGGAATTCTAAGTGACGTCAGCAAGAAAATATGCTTGTCGTTGAACAATGGTAAGCGCCTAACGAAGTACACCTTCCGTTTTTCTTCATATTATGTCACAGTCTTCGTTTGATTTAGATGAGGAGTTTATCATGGAATCAAACGAGAGTAAGGCAGAATGTAAAATTCAGTCAAAAAGAGGCAAAGACTATTGGGGGTCGCTTATGCAACAATGGCAATCCACTGGAATATCACAGCGGGAATTTTGCCAATCTAATGATATTAATTACTGGGCGTTTCGTGAATGGAAGAAGAAGTTGTTAGATACAAGTCCAAAACAGACGGCTAAACTGGTGAAGATCTATGATAACAGCTCAGACTACTGCAAAACTGAGGGTGTTCCAGAGAAATGCCCCCAAGAA
>JAHELQ010000452.1 GCA_024644125.1 Candidatus Aminicenantota bacterium
TTTGGCGGAGTGTGTTACCATATCGGGATCTTCGCCGCGTTCTTCTATCTGTTGCTCCTGATCCTCTCCATCCCGGCGCCGGCGCTTCTCATTCGTTTGATGCAATTGGCGACAGCTCTGGGCTCCCTGTGCGGTATCGCCCTGTTCCTGAAGCGGATTGTGGCGCCAAAATTGCGCGCCATCAGCAATGCCGATGATTTTGCATCAAACCTATTGGCCACGGCGTTGACGGTTTTGGCGTTCTTGCATATGACCGGACCGGACGTTACGCTGTATTTGTATGTAGCGGCGATAGTCACTCTCCTGTATATTCCGGTGGGGAAACTTCGCCATTGCGCGTTTTTCTTTTTGGTGCGCGTGTTGTTCGGTCGATTTTTTGGGCGGAGAAACGTTATACCGCCCGCATCCCAGAAGGTGTGAGTTATGAATCAAACGACAGAAAGTGTAGATCCTATTGCAGAAAAATTGGACGCCCTAAGACCGGAAGATTTTGATAAAGCGTTGACGGTATTCAAGGAAAAAATTCACCAGGAATTGGCGGTGTATCTTAACTCTTGCGTCCATTGCGGATTGTGCGGCGATTCGTGCCATTATTTTTTGACCCACGGCGATAAAAAGTCGCTTCCTTCTTATAAATTAAATTTGATCACTAAAGTGTTCAAAAAGCATTTCAGCTTGATGGGGCGTTTGGTCCCCGGGTGGCACAAGGCCCATGGTTTGGACCGGGCGATGATGGAAGAATGGGTCGATTCGTTGTATGGGCGGTGTTCCATGTGCGGAAGGTGCACCATTAATTGCTCCATCGGCTTGAATATTTCCGCGTTGGTGCGGGCTGCCCGAAGCGCGATGGAAGCCATCGGCCTGGTGCCTCCGGGTTTGCAATCCACTGTTGACACCGCCGTCGAGAAAGGCAACAATATGGGAATTGCCAGAGAGGATTGGCTGGAGACGGTGGAGTGGATCGAGGAAGAGTTGCAGGATGAGGTGGGCGATCCCGCTGCGAAGTTGCCTCTGGACCAGAAGGGAGCTAAACTGTTTTATACGGTGAATCCCCGCGAACCCATGTTTTTCCCGCTCTCCATCCAGGCGGTTGGAAAAATCTTTTACGCCGCGGGCGAAAGTTGGACCTTTGCCAGCGATAATTACGACGTTACCAACTATGGACTTTACAATGGCAATGACGAGGCCGCCGGCTTGATGTCCGGCCGGTTGGTGCAATCGATGGAGGAATTGGGATGCGATACCCTGGTGTTGGCTGAGTGTGGGCACGGGTATAATTCCAATCGTTGGGAAGCGCCGGAGTGGTTATCGAAAAAATATGGTTTTAAGGTGAAAAGTATTCTTGAAATCGTCGCAGATTATATTCGCGAAGGGCGAATCACGCTCGATCCCACTCTCAATCAAAAACTGGTGACCCTGCATGATCCCTGCAATTTGGTGCGCCTCGGCGGTATTGTCGAAGAGCAACGGTTCATCCTGAAACACGCGGTGGCAAACTTTATCGAAATGATTCCCAATCGCACAAAAAATTTCTGTTGCGGCGGCGGAGGCGGACAACTGGCTATGACGCGTTTCAGCGAGCGGCGTCTCAAGGCCGGGAAAATAAAGGCAGATCAGATTATAGCCACCCAGGCGGCGGTTGTGGCCACTCCCTGTCATAATTGTGTGGATCAATTGTCGGAGTTGAACAAACATTATAAACTGGGTGTCGAAATCAGGACTGTGTGCGAATTGGTAGCGGACGCGCTGGTGTTGGGCAGTTAAATTGAACGCACATATAATTCGGGTAGGCCTTTCGCCTGCCCGGATCTTTATTTTTTGCTGTATCTGAATTGAAAAAAAAATTCACATTTGATATATTAGAATTTTCGCGAACGAATGAGTGTTAAAAGGAGTGTGACGGTGATTGGTCAAACCGTTTCCCATTATAAAATTATAGAGAAAATTGGCGAAGGCGGCATGGGGGTCGTTTATAAGGCGGCCGACCAGAAGTTGCGGCGTTACATCGCTTTGAAATTTTTGCCTGTCGGCTTATTGGCAAATCCCGAATCGCGGGAGAGGTTCATCCGGGAGGCCCAGGCGGCGGCGGCGTTGAATCATCCCAATATCATCACGGTTTATGAAATCAACGAGTTTCAAGGGCAACTCTACATCGCCATGGAATTTGTGGACGGCGCGTTTTTGCACCGCAAAATCGCCGAGAAAAACCATGAGCGTCCTGGAGCGGAGCACATTCTTCATGAAGCCCAACTGGATTATGTGGCCAAACTGTTTATTCAGTTGGCGGAAGGACTTTACAAGGCTCATTGCGCTGGAATCGTGCACCGGGACATCAAGCCGCAAAACATTCTGGTGGATAGCGACGACCGGGTGAAGATCCTGGATTTTGGGATCGCCAAGTTACGGGGGATGAGCACGTTGACGCAACAGGCCTTTACCATGGGAACAGTACCGTATATGTCCCCGGAACAGGTGAGGGGAAAAGAGATCGATCACAGGTCCGATATCTGGTCGTTGGGCGTGTTGCTCTATGAAATGCTGGCGGATCGCATGCCGTTCTCAGGAGAATATCCCGAAACAGTCATCTATGCTATTGTGAATGAAAAACCCGAATTGTTATCGGCTGTCAAAACCGGAATCCCCATCGAGATGGAGCGTATTGTCAACAGGGCTATGGTGAAGGATCCAGCGCATCGTTATCAGGGGCTGGATGAAATGCTCAAGGATCTTAAGGCGGTGGCCTCCCGCTTTACCAGCGAAACCATGACCGAAATAATGTCGCCTGAAGATGAGAATGATTCCCGAATTTCGATCGCGGTTCTCCCGTTTGCCGATATGAGTCCCCAGAAGGACCAGGAATATTTTTGCGACGGAATGGTGGAGGAGTTGATCAACTCCCTCAGTAAAATTGATGGACTGAAAGTGGCTTCCCGCACTTCGTCGTTTTTTTTCAAAGGGAAAAATTGTGAATTGCAGGAAATCGGCGCCAGGCTGAAAGTGAAAACCGTACTGGAAGGCGGAGTGCAAAAGGCGGGCGACCGGTTGAGGGTGACCGCCCATCTTGTCAATGTGGAGGATGGGTGCCAGATCTGGTCTGAGCGGTTCAATGGAGAGTTGCAGGATGTGTTCGCCGTACAGGACGAGATTACTATGGCCATCGTTGAAAACTTGAAGGTGAAGCTTCTGGGCGAAGAGAAGGTAGAGATAGCCAGGCGGCATACCAATGACCTGGAGGCTTACAATCTTTTCCTTCAGGGGCGTTATTTCTGGAACAAGCGCTATGAAGTGGGAATGAAAAAATCCATCGAGTTCTTCCAGCAAGCCAGCCAGAGGGATCCGAATTACGCGCTTCCGTTTGTGGGCATTGCCGACGCCTTCAATATCCTGGGCTTCTATGGATTTATGCCGCCAAAGGACGCATTTCAGAAGGCGAGGGCATCGGCGCGGCGCGCGTTGCAAATTGACGAACACCTGGGGGAGGCCCACGCGTCTCTTGGTTGGGTGAAAACCTTTTTCGAATGGGATTGGGCCGGCGCCGAACGGGAATACAAACGGGCGATTGAATTGAGTCCCCATTATGCCACCTCCCATGAATGGTTCGCTTTGTTTCTGGGGGTGATGGGCCGCTATGAGGAGGCGCTCAGAGAGATCGCCATCGCCAGGGATCACGACCCATTGTCGTTGATTATCAACAGTGTGGCCGGAGTGTTATTTATTTTTTCCCGGCGCTACGACAAAGCCATCAAACAATTGACCCGCACCATCGAGATGGACCCGACGTTTGCGTTGGCTCATATCTGGCTGGGCGAAGCGTACATGTTCAGCGGGATGTATCCCGAAGCCGTGGGAGAGTTTAAAAAAGTGCTGGCCCAGGCGCCCAACATGACCTATGCGCTGGCGGACCTGGGAATGACATATGGACTGGCGGGCCAGAAAGAAGAGGCCCAAAAAATCATTCAACAATTCGATCAGATCGCGACCCAGGCCTATGTGTCGATGGTGCTGAAGGCGCAGGTGTTCATCGGTATAGGCTTGAAAAACAAAGCGTTCGACGCGTTGGACCAGGCTTATGAAGACCGAGATTCGTTCGTTCCCTATTTCAAGGCATCGCCGCACTACGACCGGTTGAGGCCGGATCCCCGTTTCGAGGTGATGCTCATCAAGGCCAACCTGCACAGTTGAAGAAACACTGGAAAATATAGATTTATACAGGAGGAGCCCTATGGAGTGCCATAAGCGTGATCAAGAAGACCGGATAGATGCGTTGAGAGCAGCCTTCCGGGCGGATGGCTTTGATATCGAAAATGTGTTGATTCGTCAATTACCCGGGGGAGAAGAAAAAATCGGTATTGCGGCACGTCATCAGACCGCTGTTATCGGTACCACCGGAGAAAAAAAGAAAGCGTTTTATGTGGAAGGCGATCCTTATACTCTGGGATATTTAATGGGAAGGCTGGCCGAACCGGACATCGAGCTGATGTGTACCGAGTTTAACCAGAATATTGTCTTCGATTTTATTCATGTCAATATCAAAGATGAGAAGTTGCGGGAATTCCTGGGTAAGTTGTTGACCGATATCATCAATTGGTTGTCCCGTAATATCTACCAGGATTTTCCCGAGCATTTCACGATCGAGCTCCAGGGGATGCTGGACGGTTGTAAAGAGGCGAATCCCAATACCAAAGTGGACGAGAAGCAATTATGGATTTTGAATGTA
>JAHELQ010000453.1 GCA_024644125.1 Candidatus Aminicenantota bacterium
AAAATTTATGGAATCAAAAAAGATACTTTGAGCTGATGCACCTGGTTCTTCTATGTTTCCCAAATTTATTCCAAACCGGGACCGGCTACCCGCCTTTCCCGGGCACTACAAAAAAATATATTACCATAATTCCAAATGATTTTAAACAACATCCCCGCGATTAAATCTAATTTATCACGCATCTTCACATCTCCGGCATGGCCTTCAGCAGGCAGTCGATGATCCGGGCGTTCTCTCCGGCGAAACCTTCGGAAAGCATCCGGTAATGGTCGCCTTTGGCCTGGAAGATCTGAATCTTCCCAGCCGTGAAGCGTCTCCAGCCCCTATCAGAGAGGAGATCGCCCTCCGCGCCACACAATAGCAAATAAACATCCGCACGCACCGGCGAAGGAAGCGTAGCGGTCCGGAAATAATCCAGATAACGACGCGCCTTGCGCAGGGCTTCATCCGGTTGAAGGCCAGGATGAAGTTCTGCCATCGCAGTCTTCATACCGGCAAGGAGTTCCAGCTCTCGGTTCCCGATATCCTCTCCGAAGGCGGCATCGCCGGGAAGGTAACAATCTAGCAACATCAGGGCCGCCACAACGCGTCCCCGCCGCTCAAGCTCGGCCGCAACCTGAAGAGCTAAAACTCCGCCCACTGAATAACCTATCAACGCCAGCGGCTCTCGAGGCTGGATCGAATCGATGGCGTTTGCGTACCTGCCGATGAGATCCTGCTCTTCAATGAAATCGAAGGCGTAGATGGAATAATCGTCCATATGTTCCGTCAATTCCAGATAAGACAATCCCAGACCGGTGAACGGCGGGAAGCAAAAGATGGGAGCATGCCCTCCCCGATTGAGGCGCGCCATTTCAGGAAGATTTTCCCCTTCCCGGCCGGATCCGGCGATGTAAGATGCCAATCCCCGGACGGTGGGGGTCTTGAAGACCTGTAGCACCGGTACATCCACAGCCAATTCTTTCAAGATTTCCGCCTTCAATCGCAACAACGCCAGGGAATTGCCGCCCAACTCAAAAAAACCGCGATTGCATGGAATCATCTCCTCCTCCCGGTTCAACACCGAAGCGAACAATCGCGCGATCGACGCTTCGATGGGAGTCGAGGGAGCGATGAATGCTTCGTGCGCAGGTTTCAACGCCCGCAATACCTCGCGATCCACTTTGCCGTTTGAAGTCAACGGCAGATCATCGAGAACATCCAATTGCGCCGGCACCATATATTCCGGTAAAGCGGCGGGCAAATATTCCCGCAACCGCTCGAGTATTTCGCCGTAGCCGTTATCGGCCTCTTCTCTTTTTTCAGGCACGACGAATGCCCGGATAACCGGATCCCCATCATCCCCTTCTCTCGCCACCACGGCCGCAGCCGCCATTCCGGGGAAGGCGGCGATGGCATGTTCGATCTCCGCCAACTCCAACCGGTAACCGCGGAATTTGATTTGCCGGTCGTTACGCCCGCCGAACTCCACATCCAGATCAGGTCGGACGCGACCGGTGTCTCCGGTTTTGTACACGAACCCTGCTTCGATGTGCGGCAACGAGACAAACGTCTCCGCCTGCATGTCCGGTCGGTTCAGGTAACCGCGGGAGACTCCCGCTCCGGCGATGGCGACTTCGCCGAAGACGCCGATGGGAAGTTGCCGGTGGTTTTGGTCCAGAATATAACAGCGGGCGTTTCGTATAGGCTTGCCTAGAGTCACTTCTCCATCGGTGCATTCTTTCGCCAGGGCGACGATGGTAGCTTCGGTGGGACCGTAATGATTGCGCACCCGGATTCCCCGGGAAACGAAGATATCCCTGGCTTCCGCCGACAGAGACTCGCCTCCGCAGACCGCCATCCTGACCGAATGACTTCCAATATCCCCGGCCAACAATCGCCGCAAGAAACCCGGCACAAAGGTGAGAATCGTGACGCAACGGGAGCGGATATAATCGAGCAAGGCATCGCCGTTTGCCAATAAGTTCTTTGAAACTATATCCAGCATCGCTCCCCGCGCCAGGGCGGCGTACAATTGATCGATGCTGGCATCGAAGGTAAAGCTCGTCATCAGAAGCAGGCGATCATCGCTTCCGAGCCTGGTGTCGTCGAGATACCAGGAGACCTCGTTGACCAGATTGCGGTGCTCCACCATCACTCCTTTGGGGAGGCCGGTGGAGCCGGACGTGTAAATCACGTAGGCCAGGTCTTCCGCCGCCGGGTGTTGGATGGGAAGGATGGGTTCCGGGGCTGTAGGAGTTGTCGCTTCCAAATCCACGAGTTTCACCTCAGGCAGTTCCCCGGCCAGAAGCGATCGATAACTAACCAACAATCGCGCCGACGCGTCCTTCAATTTAAAGCGCAGGCGGGCGAGCGGTTCATCGCTACCGAGGGGAAGATAGGCCGCTCCGGAGAGCATGATGCCCAGGATCGCCGAGGCAGTTTCGGGGGATTGCCCCAGCATGACAGCAACGATCGTTTCCTTCCCGGCGCCGGCCGCTTTAAGGCGGGATGCCAGCGTGCGCGCCCGGAGAAGCAAAGCGTCGAACGTGATATGCCGGTCCGAAGCGGTCATCGCCGACCGGTGGGGCGACATGTCCGCCTGCCGTAGGAAAAGTCGAAGCACGGTCGCGTTTTCTGGAAGCGGATGATCCGTTGCATTGAAGGAGTGAAGTAACAGATGTCGATCCTCTTCCGGAAGGATGGAGATGTTCCGGATCCGCAGGTTGGCATCATCGGCGATTTGCCTGGCAATCTGCCGGAAGAACGAGATGAATCGCAGGATGGTGGCCTGCGTGAAGAGGGCCGTACAATACTCCAGTGTGAACGACAACCCCTCCGGAGTGTTCGCCCCTTGAAGCGACAGATCGAAGAGGGACCTCCGGCTCCGGTAATCTACGGGACCTGCCTCGAGGCCGGCGGTTGTCGCGTTGGGGATGTCATACTCCTGATCCATGAAGGTTTGCAGCATGAACATGGTGTCGAACAATGGATTGCGGCTCACGTCGTTTTTGAGATGGAGATTCTCTACCAGTTCTTCAAAGGGATAGAGTTGGTGATTCATGGCGTCCAGGGCATGGATTTTCGCGGTTTCGACAAAGGAGGCGAAACTCGCTCGGCCGTCCGGCCGAAGCCGCAATGCCAGGGTATTGACAAACATCCCCACCAATTGATGAAGCTCTGCGTGAAAGCGGCCGGAGACCGGAGTTCCGACAACGATGTCTTCCTGCCCGCTCACTTTTGCCAGAAACACAGTGTATATCGCCAGTAACAATACATACAGCGTGCAGCCCAAAGCGGCGGCCAGAGATTCCAGCCTTATGGAGAAGTCGCGGTCGAAGGAGAAGATGATCCTCTCCCCAGAGAAGCCATGAATCGTCGGTCGTGGAAAATCGAGGGGCAACTGCAGGAGTGGGGCCTCGACTTCATATACAGACAGCCAGAATAACTTTTGCTCCGCCAACGACCGGACCTGCTCCGACTCCCGCATCCAGCAGGCGTAGTCTTTATAGTGCAGTTGGGGCTCCGGCAACGGCTCATCGCCGTAAAGGGCGATAAATTCTCGAACCAGTATCGCAAGCGAGCTACCATCGGCGATGATGTGATGCAGGTCCACTAGAAGAAGCGCTAGATTTTCACTCTGAACCGCCACTCCCACCCTCACCAACGGGGGGCAGGAGAGATCGAAGGGACGGATAAAGGAACCGGCGATGCTCTCGATGGATGCTTCGCTCGAAGGATGATTCTCTTCGAGGCCAAATTCCACAGTGTCATGGATAATTTGCCGCAATTCTCCATCCTGAAGCTCGAACGACGTTCGCAGCGCTTCGTGCCGGGCGACCAATCGCCGGAACACGTGTTCGATTTTTCGTCGGTCGATGGTCCCCTGCAATTGGAGTATCTGCGGCAGGTTGTAGGCAATGCTGCCGGGATTCATGGTATATAAAAAATGGAGCCGCCGTTGCTGGGACGCGGCCGGATAGCTCGCCATCTCTGGAGCCGCGGGAATCCGCCTGAATTCGCTTTTGCTCGCTTTCGCGATAAAGTCCGCCTGACGGCGGATGGTGGCGTGCGAAAAGACGACGGGCAACAGGATTTTTACGTCCAGCTCTTGATGGATTTTGAGCGATAGGGTCACCGCTTTGAGAGAATGGCCTCCCAATTGGAAAAAATCATGGTCGATGCCGATGGAATCGATGGGAACTCCCAACACTCGGGACCAGATGTCCGCCAATACCTGTTCGGTGTGGTTCCGGGGCGGAATGAGAGGCAGGCCGGCATCCTCTTTCGTCGCTACCGGGAGGGCGTTGCGATTCACTTTACCGTTTGCGGTGAGAGGCATCTCTGCCAGCGGAACGAAGCGCGAGGGAACCATGTAATCCGGCAGGCGGCTCAACAGAAACTGCCGCAAATCCCCCGTATCTAAGGCTTCGATGGGATCTTCGGCGACAATATATGCGCAGAGGAACGGATCGCCGCCATCGGGAGCCAGCGCCGTTACCGCCGCCTCCTTGAGAAGCGGATGCTCCAGGAGCGCGGTCTCGATATCGCCGGTCTCCACCCGGAAGCCGCGAATCTTCACCTGAAAATCGCGGCGCCCCATCATCTCGATAGCGCCTGTCCCCAGCCGCGCTCCCAGATCGCCTGTCCAATAGACGCGCCCAAAATCATCGTCTTCGCCGAATTTTTCTTCGGTCAATTCCTCGTCCCGCCAATAACCGGGCGCCAGATGG
>JAHELQ010000454.1 GCA_024644125.1 Candidatus Aminicenantota bacterium
ATCGCTAAAACGAGTATGAAATCCGGGAGTTTCTTCTTCTGAGTTTCCTCCATATGCGCCAGTAAATCAATGATTTTTTGATCTTCCAGTGTAACTTCGTCCCCTTTTCGCAAAATGACTTTGCCAGCTTTGAACTTGATCAGCACGGGGTTGATGCCGGCGGCGGCTTTGTTTTCTTCCGCTAAGGTTAGATTGGGCGAATATGATATGTCCACTTCAAGAAAATTCATCAGCACTGCGGTCAGCGCGTTGATGAGGGTATTGGGGATCGTTTGTTTTTGCAAGAATTTTCCCAGACGGTCCTTGATCTCCTGGAGGTCGTAAAGGTTCGTGAATTTTATGATTTGTGCCGGCTCATTTTTCGATACCATCATGATGGTATTTTCTTTCCCGGTCCGCGCTCCCTCTTTCGAGGCCAGGATATGCCGTTTTTGAATGTCTGCCAGTAAACTTTTCAGCCGCGGGATATCTATCCTGGATACTGCGGTTGAGTTGAGAATTGTTTCAATTTCTTCGGCGGGTATTTCAAGGTTGAATCTGGATTGCAGTTCATTGCCGATCGACGTTATCTCTTTTTTATCCGCCAGGTATTTTATATGGGCTTCACGGATAAATTCGAACCAGTCGTCCATTTTTTTCAATGGCGGTTCTTTGAAACGGCTTTCAAAAAAATGTTCATATACCGGGATGACTTTATCGACAGCTTCCCTGCGTTTTTCCTCCGTGCTTTGTTCGTCCTCGATTGTGGTATCTTTTTTGATGATGATATCGTCTTTTACAATGTCTCCCACTTCGAGGCCCTGGTTTTCGATCCATTTCTTTTCCGGGATGTGCAAAAAGTAGGAAATGATCAGTATAAGTATAATACTGCCAAGAATGTTTATGAATGGTGTTCTTGAGTTTTGCGTGCGGGGAGATGTATATTTTTTCAGGAAATTGAGTTCAAATTTCATGTTTCACTTTTCTCATACGCCTCGATTATTCTTTTTACGAGGCTATGGCGTACAACATCTTTTTTGGTCAGGTGGGAAATGGAGATGCCTTTGATGTTATTCAAAATTTTGATTGCGTTAAAAATCCCCGATTTTTTGGGCTCCGGCAGATCGATCTGGGAGATGTCAGCGGTGATGACCACTTTCGAGTTCTGCCCAAAGCGGGTTAAAAACATTTTCATCTGGGAATTTAGGGTATTTTGTCCTTCATCCAGAATGATAAACGCGTTGCTGATTGTCCGTCCCCTCATGTATGCCAGCGGTGCGATTTCGATAATTTCTTTCTCCAGAAGGTCGGCGGTTTTTTCAAAACCTACCAATTGATATAGGGAATCATACAAGGGGCGGAAATAGGGATTTACTTTTTGTTGAATATCTCCGGGTAAAAAACCCAGTTTTTCTCCCGCTTCCACAACGGGCCTGGTAAGAACGATGCGGTCGATCTGACGGTTCAAGAGATAGTTCAACGCCATTGCTATGGCCAGGTATGTTTTACCCGTGCCGGCGGGTCCGATGCCGAATACGAGATCGTTTTTTATCATCGCTTTAATGTAAGATTTTTGATTAAATGTGCGGGGAAGGACCTCTTTGCCGTTAACCTTGATGATCACCTGCGAATTCAATTCTTCGGAAATTAAATCGATTTTACCCTGGTCGGCCATGTTTAAACTGATTTTTAAATCGCTGTCACTGAGCTTCGCCCTGGTCTTACTGGCTTCAAAAAGGTTTTCCATAAATTTTCTGAAGTTACGTTTTTGGGAAACATCTCCCTTGAACATGATCTTGTTTCCTCTCATGGCAATCGCAATCCCGAAGGTGCTCTCGAAGGCTAGGATGTTGTTCTCGATGACCTCCAGGAGGTTGCTTTTGATGTTTTCCGGGTAAATTATTTCTTCTGTGTTAGAGTTTGTCATTGTATGTTGCTGTTGTATTATAGCTTTCTCAATTGCAAATGTCAATGTCAAACGACTCCTCCCCGGCTTATGCCTTTGATAATCATGTTTTTTTCTGAGTGGTTAATTATGGTACAATGTAACATTTGTGAAGGAAACTTGAACCAGAATCTGAAAAGAAGGAGGAATTCATGATAAACAGAAGTATGCTCAGACTATTCCTGGTGTTCTTAGCCGGTATTATCTTATTTTCAAATCTCGATGCGCTGATTTTTTTAAATGGCGTCGGAGGTGGAGGGGAAGAGTCCAACTCTGATTATGTAGTCAACTTATCGATGGAAGCTGCCACGCTTTTCCTTCAATCCAATGCCGATACGTTTATGTTATTGGGTGAGGTGGAGCAGTATTACGACACTTACTTTGATTTTTCTCTGGCTCTAAACTATTCCGGTGCAGCTATGCAAAAACTTGAAAGTGCGGAGTCGATTTATTTGCATTTAAGCAAGATTATAAAAAAAGCCGGAGTACTGCCTTCGGTGGTGGTTAAACTCGCGGACTTCGATTACCTGGGGTTTGCAGAGCAAAACGACCTGAACCGGGAGATTATGTTGGAGGTCGCTTTTTATTTAGCGTCCGGGAATGTACTGGGATTGGTCGTAAAAAATATCGAGAATTTGACCGAAATCCGGAAATTATATGTTCGAATCGAGCACTCCCTCATTCAAAACGACCGACCGCCTATTCAATATTTTTGGTCTTTGCTGAATCAGTATTCCAGGGCGACGTTGTTCGGAAATTATGCCGCGCTTGTTTTTAACAATATATAAAAAATTAAGCCACTCAATTTAATCGTCTGAAACCTTTGATTTTTTTTAAAAAAATTGGTAGGATAGTAATGAGATCTCATGAGTTATATCCTACGGTTTGAATTTCAGCGGATTTTTGCAAGCAAAAAAAATTTGACTATATTTCTGATTATTATTCTCGCGACATTCTTTTTTATCTATTCAGGAGTGCATGAATACAAGCGGAGCCTTGAGGAGAAACAACAATTCCAGGACTATGAAAAAGAAAAAACCAGACATTACCAGAATTATAGTCAATACGGAGCGTTCGGTTACCGTTTGTTTTTCCAACCGTCCCCAATTGTGGTGTTTTTTTCCAACAGCAATTTCCTCTACAATATTGAAAGTAATATAGACACATCCGAGCTCATTAAAGTCTATCATCTTTTTAAAGGGCGCAGAGTATTTGAGAGTCGCGGGTATTTTAAGGATTTTTCCGGTTTTATTTTTCTGGCGGCCAGCCTCTTTATGATTTACATGGGGATGGTGGCCATTAAAAACCTGGAGTATTTGAAATTCAATCTCATGTTCACCAGTTTTAAAAAATTGATTGTTACCAGCGCTATCGTCCGAATATTACTGTTGCTACTGTTTTTTATCCTGTTGATGTTTCTGGGATTTTGGAGCACCCAGGTAGAGAGGCTCCAATTTTCCAGAGGAGAAATCGCTCAATATTTTCACTATTGCGCATTCGCCCTTTTGTTCCTCGTGTTCTTCTATCTATTGGGAATGGTGCTTGCGGTTTTTCTCAAATTCCGGAGAATTTGTTATTTATGGATGTTCACCATCTGGTTTGTTTTTATTTTTTTGATTCCTGAATTCGGACGGATGTATTTATTCAATCAATCGGCAAACCTTCCTTCGAACGAATCTATCAATCTGGAAAAATTGAAGGCTTTGATGGCGTATGAACATGAAGTGCAGGAATATATTTCGATTTACCCGCCTCCCAAAGAAATGGCGGATAAATTCTTTCTCGAGAGCACTTCGAGATTCGTCAACAATGTTCATCTATTCAACCGCAAAAAGGAACTGGAGTTAATACAGGAAATGCGAAAAATTCTCAATTCGTATGAAATAATCTCTGCCTTTTTCCCAACTCAATTCTATAGGTTTCTTGGCGGTGAAATCTCCAGCAAGGGGTACTATGGGTATCTTGACTATAAATGGCATGTTGTGCGCTCCCAGGAAAAATTTCTCAGGTATTATATCAAGAAGAAATTCATATTGAAAGAAAACAAAGTCGAACCGTTTGTCAAAGATGATGAAAATGTTTTCCAGGCTAGAAGCTGTCTGCCCGGCGTCTTTTGGTTGGCGTTTCTCGTTACTGCTTTTTATTCGGTAGTGATGTTTTGCGCCGCCTATTTCCGGTTGAAGAGGTTGTTATTCAGATCATGATAAAAGCAAAAGATCTCAAATTCAAGTTTGGAGAAATCTTCGCAGAAAATATCTCGTTCGATGTCAATTTCGGGGAAATATATTTCATCGTTTTTAAAGAGGACCCCCTCCGATGCCATTTTTTTGAAATTATGCGGGGGTTTTGTTCCCAATTCGAAGGCGATATCCTTATTGACGGTAGGTCCATTTTTAGCCGCAGGACTCAATTGGATTCGGTTTTCATCAACCGCCTGGAAGAGGTTCACGAGTACGATACAGATGCCACCATGGAGCAGTTCATCGATTATTGTTGCGCAGCAGGGAGAATAGACAAATTGGCGGTTTTCGAGCATCTCATCCGGCTTCATATCAACGAGGACCGCCTGAAGAAGCGGATCAAGGACGAACGGCCGGATATTTTCAGGATGGTCTATTTATCGATACTGCTGGGGATGAATTCGCAAAATATAGTTTTTAACAACTTTGTCAATGTGGAAGATAAGGTATTGCAGATTGAGTTCAATAAAACCATGATCAGGAAACGCAACGAAGGAAAAGCGATACTCTATTTGACCGGCGATCTGTTTTACGCGTTTCATA